>CAMAHO010000171.1 GCA_945834545.1 uncultured Lachnospiraceae bacterium
ATTGCTATTTTTTAGAAAAAAGTGTACTTTATAGAGCAAGAGAGACTTCCTGTGGGAAGGAAAGAGAGGAAACTAGATGAGTGAATTGTTGAATGTAGAAGAGATTTTTGCAAGCAAGGTATTCACCCTGAGTAAGATGCAGGAGAGACTGCCTAAGGCAATCTTTAAAGAGGTGAAACAAATCATCGATAAGGGAGGTGAGCTGTCTCCTGCCGCTGCTGATGTGGTAGCAAAGGCCATGAAGGACTGGGCTGTGGAAAACGGAGCCACTCATTATACCCATTGGTTTCAGCCACTAACCGGTATCACAGCGGAAAAGCACGATGCCTTTGTCACCCATCCTGATGAAACCGGAAAAATGCTGTTAGAGTTTTCCGGGAAGGAGCTTATCAAAGGGGAATCAGATGCATCCTCCTTCCCTTCCGGTGGATTGCGGGCGACCTTCGAGGCTAGAGGGTATACTACCTGGGATATCACATCCCCTGCTTTTTTGAAGGAAGACGCAACCGGTGTCATTCTCTGTATTCCAACGGCATTTTGTTCTTATAACGGAGAAGCACTGGACAAAAAAACTCCCTTGCTTCGTTCCATGGAGGCCGTGAGTGAGCAGGCTCTAAGAATCGTTCGGCTGTTTGGAAATACCACAGCAACGAAGGTGGTACCCAGTGTAGGGGCAGAGCAGGAGTATTTTTTGGTAGACAGGGAGAAGTATCTAAAGCGTGAGGATTTGATTTTTGCCGGAAGAACCTTGTTTGGCGCACCGGCACCCAAGGGTCAGGAGCTTGAGGACCACTATTTTGGAAGCATTAGAGAGCGAATTGGCTCCTACATGAAGGATATTAATATCGAGCTGTGGAAGCTGGGCGTGACAGCTAAGACCCAGCATAATGAGGTGGCTCCGGCGCAGCATGAGTTGGCGCCTATTTATGAAACCGCAAATATAGCAGTGGATCATAATCAGCTGGTTATGGAGATTATGAAAAAGGTGGCAGGCCGTCACGGGCTTACCTGCTTGCTTCACGAAAAGCCCTTTGCAGGGGTAAACGGCTCCGGAAAGCATGACAATTGGTCCCTGTGTACGGACAATGGAGTGAATCTCTTAGATCCGGGAGATACCCCCAATGATAATATCCAGTTTCTGTTGGTGCTTGCCTGCATATTAAAGGCCGTAGATGTGCATGCAGATTTGCTGCGTCAGAGTGCAGCGGATTCCGGGAACGACCACAGGTTAGGGGCAAATGAGGCACCGCCTGCAATTATTTCCGTATTTTTGGGCGAGCAGCTTCAGGATGTGGTGAACCAGTTGATTGAGACCGGCGCCGCTACCAGAAGTCTGGAGGGCGGAAAACTTATGACAGGCGTGTCAACTTTACCGGATTTTGACAAGGATGCTACAGACCGAAACAGAACCTCTCCCTTCGCTTTTACCAATAATAAGTTTGAGTTCCGTATGGTTGGTTCCAGTGATTCCATCGGAAGTCCTAATACAACCCTGAATGCTATTGTGGCAGAGGCCTTCTGCGAGGCGGCGGACATCATAGAAGCTGCGTCCAATAAGGAAATGGCAATTCACGATTTAATTAAGGAGTATTTGACGAAGCATCAAAGAATTATTTTTAATGGCAATGGGTATTCGGAGGAGTGGAAGCAGGAGGCTGCCAGAAGGGGTCTTCCCAACATTCCTTCCAGCATCGAGGCTGCAAAGGCACTAACCACGGAGAAATCCATTCGCCTGTTTGGCAAGTTTGGCATCTTTACCGAGGCCGAGCTGCAATCCAGAGAAGAAGTGGTGTACGAAACCTATGCCAAGACTATCAATATTGAGGCCTTAACTATGATTGATATGGCTAAAAAGCAGCTGCTTCCTGCGGTAGTGGGGTACACCAAGACAGTGGCAGATACGGTTTTGGCAGTGAAGGAAGCAGGGGTAGAGCCTGTGGTTCAAAGGGAGTTGTTGCAGAAGCTTTCTGCCAAGTTGGAAGAAGCAAATGATGCACTGCATCTGCTGGAAGAGAAGCTTGTGGTTGCAGGCTCTATGACAAACCAGAAGGAGTTGGCGTTCTATTATAAGGACGAAATTATGCCCGCTATGACAGCCCTACGTGCTCCTGTTGACGCATTGGAGATGCTTGTGGATAAAAAGGATTGGCCGATTCCTACCTACAGTGATTTGATATTTGAAGTGTAACAAAGGTAGTCAAAGATGGTCTTGGGCGGGGTGGTCCTGGCCCACCCCACTCAGGATCACCTAAGACCACCTTTTCTTGACATTTACACCAAAAATCATTACAATGAGAAAAACGATTGTTAGTTTCGGATGAAAGCGGGTTTTGGGGATAATGAAACCGTTTTTGTCACATAAAGGAGGGTGTTTATGAAGACAGCAGAAGAGGTGCAGCAGGATTTACAAGTGGTACACAATGCAGTTCACGATACGATTCAGGAGGGAATCGAAAAGATACAGAAAAGGATTGAACTCCGAAACAGTATCGATGATATTTTCAGACAGAATGATGAAAAGGTGACGAAAAAAGTCTTGGTCATTTTGAGATGGTTGGTTTTGGTGCCGCCTGTCATCATGTTTTTCTCTTTCATTGGCCTTTTTCAGTCCAAGATTTCGAATTTGTTGGTAATCTGGGCGGTCTCCCTGGTTGTAACCTGGGGTCCTACACTCTTATACAAAATGCATGTGTCAACCGTAGCACTAAAGTACATATCTATCATAGCTCTTGATTTTCTGGTTGCTTTGATGGCTTGTGACAGTGCTATCGGTATTTACATGACCTATGGCTTGGCCATGGTATTCAGTACCATGTATTATGATAAGAAATTTACTCTTCGTATTTCCGGTATTACGGCTCTGCTGTTAGTAGGTTCCTTGTATTTCCGTTCTCTTACAATCAATTTGGGAAACCATGCGACACCTTTTAGCTGGTTTGTTGCCTTCTCGGTGGGTTTTATGATTGAAGTGGTGGTGATGACCTTGGTTTGCTCCAATATCGCAAGCTCAGCTCACAAGCTTTTGGAGACTCTGGGTGATACCCAGAAGGTGGCAGAGCTGGTGGAGGAGTGTAACGCGGCAGCAGTTTCTCTGGGCGAAGTAGTAGATAATCTGAAGGATTGTATCGAGGACTTTAAGGGAACAAACAATATCATCGCAGAATCTGCGAGGGATACGGTTACGGACTGTGAGGGTAGCTTAAATTATGTTGACACAGTCTGCAGCTCTATGCAGGATATGGATGACACTGTTTCCAATATTGTATCCAGAACGGAAGATATGCTTTCCATTGCGAAGGATACCAGCGAGAGAACAAAGACTTACATGAACCTTATGGAGCAGGCTACTGAGAGTATGAAACAGATTGAAGAAACTGCAACCCAGACGAAGGGTTCCATTGTAAGCCTGAAGGATGGCATGGATGAGGTTGCCGATTTTGCGACCACCATTAGCGGAATTACCCAGCAGACCAATTTACTTGCACTGAACGCTTCTATTGAGGCTGCCCGTGCAGGTGAGATGGGCCGAGGATTTAGTGTCGTAGCAGAGCAGGTTCGTCAGTTGGCAGAGGATTCCAAGAAGGCCAGCGATGCGATTACCGGTATTATTGTCAGAATCAATACCTTGCTTGAGGATGTGGAAAATGCTACTTCTCAGAATGTGGAGAGCGTTGCTCAGGGTATCAAACAGATTGCAGAGGCGGGCGAGGAAGCCAGCAAGCTTGGTCAGATGCAGGAAAAATCCATGGAAATGGCAGATCACGTATTTGCCTCCTCTGAGAATACCAAGAAGTCCAGTAGCCATGTATTAGAGATGGCAGGTCAGATGCATGTTTTGGTGGAGAAATCCTTAGGCCAGGCAGACAAGATTGTAAAACAAGCTGAAAACCAGGCAGATGTGACTACTATGGTAGAGCAGTCCGTAGAGCAGGTAGATGCATCTGCTAAGGATTTGCTGAAGATGAGTACCGTTGAAGAGACGGAAGAGGAAGAAGCGTAAGAAGATACATAAGTGAAAGAAATGTAAGAGATTCGATATAATGTGTGTTTTACAATTATGTTTAATAATTGAGGCACTGGAGAGAACCGGTGCCTCAACATATTTGCTGAAGTGGAATAAATATTTTGGTTCCTTGCCCCCAAATGCCTGAATTGATATAAAAAGTGCTTGCTTTCTATAAGATTATTGATTATAATACACTAGATATGTGATAAAGGGCTATCGCCAAACGGTAAGGCAACGGACTCTGACTCCGTCATTTCAAGGTTCGAATCCTTGTAGCCCTGCTAATCGACACCATGAAACCATGAATGTATAATTGGGTTTCATGGTGTTTTTTGGTAAAAGAAGCTAATATCATTGCAAGTTAGGATCTTTTTCGCGGAGAATGCCATTCTCCTTCAGCCGAATCACATAGCTTTTGCCGTTTTCCTCACACTGCTTATAAAGATCAGGCGTAGCGAAACCGCTGTCACC
>CAMAHO010000172.1 GCA_945834545.1 uncultured Lachnospiraceae bacterium
GTGGCTGGACCAGGGGGACAGACAAAAAGCCGGATATTACCGTCCCCGGTGGTACTTCCTATGGCTCCAGCATGGTTTCTAAGAAGATGCCGTAGCCTTTCCTGGGGTTATCGACAAATACATGGGTTACGGCTCCGATGATTTTGTCATTCTGTAGGATAGGAGAGCCACTCATGCCCTGTACGATACCGCCGGTTTGCTCCAGCAGCCTTTCGTCCGTGACCTTGAGTACGATGCCCCGATTGACATTGTCGTTGTCCAGATTTACACTGGTAATTTCAATTTCATATAAGGTTGGTTCACCCGAGAAGGCAGAGAGAATGTAAGCTTTGCCTTTTTTAATTTCCTGTTTTAGGGCAATCTGCATAGGACCATAGGAGGTATCCAGGGTCCCTCGCAAACTGCCATAGATGCCCTTTTGCTGGTTGGATTCAATATCCGCGAGGATGTTATCGTCGGAGTAGAAAATACGACCGGTCAATTCGCCGGGAGTTCCCTTTTGGCCTTTTTGAATACGAACGATATTCGTTCTGTAAACAGTACCATCCTCACATTCTATCAGGTTGCCGGTATCTACATCACTGATGCCATGTCCCAGTGCTCCAAAGTCCCCCTGGGCATCCACATAGGTTAAGGTGCCTATGCCCTGGGCACTGTCCTTTACCCAGATGCCAAGCTTATACTGACCGGTGCGGTCTAATTCCGGTTTTATGGTGACATAACGGATTTCCCCGTCATTTTGTACCTTCATATTGACTGGCATTCCGTGGCCGGCTTCTACTGCATCTAAGAGGTCTTGTTTTTTCTTCATTTCCTTATTATTGACTTCAAGAATATAATCTCCGGTAAACAGAAGCTTGGAAGAAGGGGAGAGTGTGTCGCCCTTGGCATTTTCAAATTCCCCGGTACCAACCACCAATAAGCCATCTGTCTTCAAGTAAAGTCCCACAGGTATTCCCAGAGGAATCACGCTTTTGTCGTCAACTACCTTGATGTCTACCTCCTTGAAGGGCAGCCAGCCAAAGAGCCTTACCTTCATAGAATAGCGAAAAGAGGAATCCGCTACCATGGTAACCTTTTCCTTCATATCAATGGTAACACTTCCCTGGGGAATGTTACTTTTGCCCATTCCCTGTACTGCCACGATTTCTCCTGTGGCAGGAACATCAAAGAACAGCTCAGGGTTGGTTCCTTTTTTTACATACATAGTGGAGGGAATTTTGCGGTCAATGGACCAGATTTGCCATAAGCTAAAGCCCAGTCCCACCAGCAAAATGAGAAAAAAGAGAAGCACGCCTTTCCGAAAGAATAGCTTACGTTTTGACTGTCTGCATCCCTTTTGAAATGCCAAAAAGCCATTGACAGCATTTTGCTTGATTTCCTCCTGGGAATATATTGGAACAGAGTCTCTGTTAGCTTCATGTTTCATTGGAAAACACTCCCTTTTGTCAGATTGTTTGCATATAAGCGACAAGAGTAGTGTTCCCAAAATAAAGATTTTTATAAACTAAAATAAATAAGGACAACGGGGAACTATCCTCGTTGTCCTTCTGGATTATTTCTTAAAGCCGGCCCTCTTTCGTAATGTGGGATCCAGTATTTTCTTGCGGATTCGCAGATTTTCAGGTGTTACCTCCAGAAGCTCATCTGTGTCAATGAAGTCCAGAGCCTGTTCCAAAGACAGAATCTTTGGCGGAACCAGACGAAGGGCTTCGTCAGCAGAGGAGGAGCGGGTATTGGTAAGCTGCTTTTTCTTGCAGACATTGATCTCAATATCTTCGGTTTTTCCTGTCTGACCTACTACCATACCGGAGTAAACCTTCTCACCGGGACCAATAAACAGAGTGCCTCGCTCCTGGGCATTGAACAAACCGTAGGTGATGGCTTCGCCTGCCTCAAAGGCGATTAGACTTCCCTGCTTGCGGTATTGGATGTCTCCCTTGTAAGGGCCATAGCCATCAAATACCGTGTTTAAAATGCCGTTTCCCTTGGTGTCCGTCATAAACTCACCACGGTATCCAATCAGTCCCCTGGCAGGAATGGAAAATTCTAATCGGGTGTAGGTTCCACCGGAGATGGTGGACATATTGCGAAGCTCACCCTTTCGCATACCCAGTTTCTCTATGACAGCACCGGAAAACTCGTTGGGCACATCAATGTAGGCCAATTCCATGGGCTCCAACAGCTTGCCCTTCTCATCCTTTTTATAAAGCACCTCTGCCTTGCTGACAGCAAACTCATAACCTTCACGACGCATATTCTCAATTAAAACAGAAAGATGAAGCTCTCCACGGCCGGACACCTTAAAGCAGTCCATCTCGTCTGTTTCCTCTACACGAAGAGAAACATCGGTGTTTAATTCGCGGAACAGACGGTCTCTTAAGTGTCGGCTGGTGACGTATTTCCCTTCCAAACCGGCAAGGGGAGAGTCGTTTACACAAAACTGCATAGCAATGGTAGGCTCACTGATTTTCTGGAACGGAATGGGTTCCACCTGTTCCGGGCTGCAGAGGGTATCTCCGATGTGGATGTCACTGATGCCGGAGATGGCAACGATGGAGCCAATCCCGGCTTCCTTCACCTCAACCTTATTTAAACCGTCAAACTCATACAGCTTGCTGACTTTTACCTTGATTTTCTTGTCCGGCTCATGGTGATTGCAGATAATCACCTCCTGGTTGACCTTAATGGTACCGTTATCCACCTTGCCTACACCGATACGACCAACATATTCGTTATAGTCGATGGTGCTGATTAACACCTGTGTGCCTGCCTCAGGATCTCCCTTAGGAGCGGGAATATAATCCAGAATGGTTTCAAACAGGGGCTCCATGTTTTCGCCCTGGGTATCCGGGTCCATAGAGGCAATGCCGGATTTGGCAGAGGCAAATACAAAGGGGCAATCCAGCTGGGCATCATCTGCATCCAGCTCTAAGAATAATTCTAAAACTTCATCCACCACTTCATTGGGCCTGGCTTCAGGTCTGTCAATCTTGTTGATGCAGACAATAACCGGAAGCTTTAGTTCAAGAGCCTTCTTCAGTACAAATTTCGTCTGGGGCATAGCACCCTCAAAGGCATCTACCACTAAGACAACGCCGTTTACCATCTTGAGCACTCGTTCCACCTCACCACCGAAATCGGCGTGACCCGGAGTGTCAATGATGTTAATCTTGGTTCCTTTATACATAACAGCGGTATTTTTGGAGAGGATGGTGATACCTCTTTCTCTCTCAATATCACCGGAGTCCATAATACGCTCAGCCACCTCCTGGCCTGCACGGAACACACCGCTTTGCTTTAACAGCTCGTCCACTAAGGTGGTTTTGCCGTGGTCAACATGGGCAATTATGGCAATGTTTCTAACATCCTGTCTTTCTGTAATCATATATGGCGACCTTTCTTCTTTTTCGTCGAATTGTTTTTTTGTCGGAAACGAAAACTTAAGTATTATATCACTATTTATTTGGCGACGCAAGGCGCAATGTGTCGACAGTTGCGGTGGGAAACAGTGTTATTTTTGCCTATGGGATAGTATAAATGGAATAGGGATTTGGAAGGCCCTAATACATATAACGAAAGTCGGAAAGGGAGAAGAGTATGACGGATAAGATTATGGAAAACAACCAAGTGACAATCATGGGGGAAATTGCAAGTGATTTTGTATATAGCCATGAAATTTACGGAGAAGGATTTTACATGATGGATGTGCGTGTAAAAAGGTTAAGCGACAGCTATGATACCATACCGGTAATGGTATCGGAAAGGCTTCTCGATGTAAGCCAGTCCTATGTAGGCTGCAGTGTCTGCATCAATGGTCAGTTTCGTTCCTACAACAGACACGAGGAGCACAAAAACCGCTTGGTTTTGTCCGTGTTTGCCAGGGAAATTGAGTTTATGGAGGAGCCTGAGGAAGGGGCTAAATCCAATCAGATTTATATGGATGGCTATATCTGTAAGCCGCCTATCTACCGCAAGACGCCTCTTGGCAGAGAGATAGCAGATGTGCTTCTGGCAGTCAACAGACCTTACGGAAAATCGGATTATATACCCTGTATCTGTTGGGGAAGAAATGCCAGATTTGCAGGGAATTTTGAAGTAGGTGAGAGATGTGCGGTCTGGGGTCGAATCCAGAGCCGGGAATATATGAAGAAGATCAGTGAGGAGAATGCAGAGAAGAGAGTTGCCTTTGAGGTGTCCGTGAGCAAGCTGGAGCTTTTGTAGGGGAAAAAGAGAAGAATAGAAATCCTGCGTATTTGAGGATATGCCGCCGCACACTCGTGACTTTGGTCGTGAGTGGGGCGGTTTTTTTGTGGATAATAACAAATTTCGCCATATAAATTTAGGAAACCAGCCCTCTGTAAGCAAGCTTACTCGGTCTGA
>CAMAHO010000173.1 GCA_945834545.1 uncultured Lachnospiraceae bacterium
TACCAAGTGAACCTTTCCTCCCGCCTTGGCATAAACCATAGCTGCGTCCAATAAAGGGATATCTTCTCTTTCCATCTTTTATACTTGCTGATATGCGGCTCTAATTCTAGAAAATTGAAACGTCTGCTGAGATGTCATTGAATATGTATCTGCGCGTTTCATAAAATTCTCCATTGTCGCTTGTTCCGACTCCGTGATTACGACAGATTCACTTACCGGCCGCACGGTTATGGCACATCCATATTGTTGAGCCACACGAATGTTTTCTCTTATCGCATTGGTACTCACCAAGGGTCGTACTCCATCGTGAATAGTTATGATATCCTCATCCTTAGCTCCTATCCGAGCTACCGCATCTAAACCATGTTGGAGACTACTTTGTCGGTCACTTCCTCCCACAACAATTGTACTTACCTTCCGAATTTGATACAGTTCAAGTAATCTCTGCATTTCATCTATATACCCACCATGACATACAATGATTACTTTCTCAATATCATCACATTGCTCAAATTTTTCCAATGTATATATAATAATTGGTTTCCCCATTAATCTCAAAAATTGCTTGGGCAAGCCTCCATTTCGCATACGCTGCCCTACCCCCGCTGCAAGAACAATTGCATAATTCAAATATATTTTCCTCCTTCACCAAAAAACACCTCGCTTCTATGCGAGGTGTCTCGTACCCTTTTTATCCCAAGCGTCCGCGATTCCCTTCGCATAAAATCTACTTTAAACATATATCGGCTAGATACTTGTAATAATTTACACATACTCCCCCGGTACATTTGTGATAATCTCCGTTACCCCAAACATACAATACTTCTCCAAATGCCTCTCTTTCAATATCCTTCCATCGCAATAGAACGGCTCCTCACCATTCCAGGCTCTCACAGGATAATTCTTCATATCCTCGGGAATCTCGCAATCCATCCCACCAATCCAAGGATGCAGGGCGTCTACGCCTGCATAGCGGACCCACCTAATACAATCTGATAGAGTCCCCGCCAGCATCCCCGTTTGATTTTCAGGGTTCAGCTCCTTCATTTTCTTTACGGATTCTGCCCAAAAGGAGGAGTATACAATATAGCTTTCCAAACCATACTTCTGTACCAAGGCATAGGTTTTCTCCTCAATTCCCTGGTAATGGATAATGGAGGTCTTAAACTCTATGTTTATCTTGAAATCCTTACTCTTGCAGTAAGGCTCCAACGCCTCCAATACCTCCTCCAGAGTTGGTATCTGCGTTTCAGCCGGCGTACCGGGAGCAACCTTTAGTTCCTTTAATTGTTCCAGCGTGTATTCCGCCACGTTTTTGTTTCCATCGGTTACTCTGGACACATTTTCGTCATGGAATACCACCACTTCTCCATCCTTGGTCAGCTGCACATCCAGCTCTATCCCCTCTACGCCGGGTGTCCTGGCTGCCGCCAAAAAAGCCTCTAAGGTGTTCTCCGGATATTCCATGGAGCAACCCCTGTGAGCCCAGATTTTCAGGTTCCGGAGAGATTTTTTGTCGGCGTACAGGTTTGCCTCATAGGACTTTCTTGCAGGCATTTCCCTCTCCAGATATTGCTCCAATACCCCTGCCATTGCGATGCTTTCCTCGTCGCTTAGCCCTACCTTTTTCACACTTTTTTGTAGGATTCTATCTGCAAAGGCGCCGCATTCGTACTGTAACCCACTACCTTCGTAAGGGAACTCAAACTCCTCCACACGGTTGGGGTCCTCATACCGAACCTGAAATTTACTTGTCATCCACCAAGGCGCCTGCACTACGATATATCCCTTTGAGCCTGTGATAATCATCTGCCCTTCACTCTTTGCACCAATTCCCACCTTGCAGGAGGCAAAACGATTCCCGTAATCAAAATCTATCTTTGTGAAAGCATCCAAGCCATTTACATGATATCTGCTGTGAAAATTTACTTCTTTGTAATTTGTTCCTAAAAGCTTTATCACAGGATACAGTACATAACTCCCAAGCTCTGTAAAGCTTCCTCCATAAGCCAAATCCGTCCACTCTCTTGTATTAGTAGGAGTAATGCGGGTGAAGCAGGCCTCCACCTCCACAAGCTCCCCAATCTTACCGGATTCAATCGTATCTAAAAGGCCTTGGAAACCGGGGCAATATGCCGTCTTTAGAGCTTCCATTAGCACCAGTCCTTTTTCCTTCGCCAGAAGGTACAGCTGCTCCGCCTGTTTTTGGGTGAAAACCAATGGCTTTTCACAAAGCACATGCTTACCCTCCTCCAGCAATTTTTGAGTATACGAATAATGGGTGTCGTGAGGGCTTGCCACATACACCGCATCCACTTCCTGAATGAATTCATCAAATTCATCCGTGCTTATGACAAAGGGTTCCTCGCAGTCGCCTGTATATCCCTTCTTCAGGTCACACAAATGCTTCACCACAAATGCATTGGCACTCTCCCCATGAGGATTGTACACTGCGCTTAGGATAAACCCCTGATTCTGCCAGGCTTCCTTCACAAAGCGTTCTGCTATCCTGCCTGTTCCAATGATCCCCAATCTAAGCATTCTTCCTGCTCCTTCTCTTTTCCATAAAGAGTTCCGTGATTTCTGCCATAGCTTCCGCTTCCTTTTCGGTTAGCTTGTAGCCTATATGGTCGACTCCGTTAATCTTAGAAATGAAGCCGCTGATTTCATATCGCAACCCATCCCCCTGGAATCTGGGCTCATAGGAATCCACCACATTGGGGTCCTCATATCGGATTTGGAATTTTCTGGTCAGCCACCAGGGTGATTCAGCCAAAATGTAACCCTGGGTGCCGGCGATGACCAACTGGCCTTCGCTCTTTACCCCCACTCCACATTTCGCGGTTCCCATACCGTTCTCATAAATAAGCTGTACCTTTGTATATAAGTCAATTCCGTTTTCCCCATATATACTATCTATCCGGACCTCTTTATAGTCCGTACCCAACAGCTTAAAAATAGGAAGTAGATTGTAGGCTGCAAATTCCAGAAAGGCGCCCCCATAGTTCGCATCTGTCCTTTCTCTGGAATCAGGGTCTGCCAAACGGGAGAAACAGGCCTCCACATCGCAAATTCGGCCGATTTTCCCACTTTGTGCTACATTCATCAGTTGTTGAAAGCCGGGACAATACGCTGTCTTAATGGCTTCGTATAAAACCACCTGCTTCTCCCTGGCAAGGGAATAGAGCTCTACCGTTTCCTTTCTGGAAAAGGCAATGGGCTTCTCGCAGAGCACATGCTTTCCTTTCTCCAAAGCCATTTTGGCATACTCGCAGTGAGTTTCATTGGGAGAGGCTATATAGACGCCATCCACACCGTCTAAGAACTTCTCGTACTCTGCATCATAAATTGGAATGCCATACTGCTTCGAGAAGCTTTGACCGCTCTCCTTCTCAGGATTATAGGCGGCAACGATGCTGACACCTGAAACGTATTTTGATTCCGACAGAAATCTGGGGGCGATACGACCTGTCCCCACAATGCCCATTCGCACAATCTGAAAACGGCTTTCCCGAAGCATGGTGGAAGAAATATCCGGTGTTCTCTCCAGATAGACAACCTTGCAAAATGCATTCAGATAATCAAAGGTACCGACCCAATCAGACCCAACGGTAAAAATATCGATTCCGTACTTTTTAATATCTTCTATTTTTTGACCCTCATGGTCCTCCACGATGATTTCATCTGCTAAACCCGTATTTTTCACACTCTCTATGCGCTCTATTACAGAATTTACCACATTTACCTTGCCTCTGGCTTCGTCGAAATGATCTGTGGTAACGCCCACGATGAGATAATCCCCCAAGGCCTTTGCCCTTTGCAAAAGACTCAGGTGTCCCTTATGAAATAAGTCAAATGTACCGTAGGTGATTACCTTTTTCATCTGTATCTCCTTATCTGTGGTCTATATGGCTTCCTGTGTTTCCCTGCGAAATGCTTCTATCTTTATCTTTAGGCTTTCTCCTGCTGCGTAGATAACGCCCAGCACTTCCCTTCGTACTGTGTATGGAAAGGCATTCATGCAGGGAAAGGTTTCATAGCTTAAGGTACCGTCAAAGGCAATCTCCGCCAAGCCTTGAGCCACTCCCTCCCAATCCAGGCCGGGAGTATTGCTGTCCCCAAAGGTGTATGGCATCTCATGCAAATCGTCTCTTCCATTATTCTCATGTAAATGCAGGAGCTTCAGCCTGCTCCCCACACGGGTGATATAGTCATAGGGGTCTCTGTGGCAAATCTGCAAATGGCCGGTATCCAGGCACAGGCCAAACAACTCCTCGCCTGCCTCATTATTCAGAGTATCAATGTAGCCGATTGCATCCAGGGGATTGGCACAAACTCCTTCTACCAGACGTCCTCCTATGCTTTCATACAGGTTCTCC
>CAMAHO010000174.1 GCA_945834545.1 uncultured Lachnospiraceae bacterium
GAGTGTGAGGAACCCCTACATACCGAGGAAATACTAAGCTATGAGGACAAATATGTAAGCAATGCAAAGTCCGGTGGTTCTAAGGGGATGGCAAGTGTATCCCGTAAAATACCGGCGGAGCTTTCCTCTGAGAAGAGGGAAGAGATACGAGAGCTTGCTGTCAAGGCATTTAAGGCCCTTGGCTGCAATGGTGTCTCCAGAATTGATTTTATGATTGATGAGGATACCGGAAAACTGTACTTTAATGAAATCAATACCATTCCCGGTTCCCTGGCATTCTATTTATGGGAGCCTATCGGAATGCCCTATAAGGAGCTGTTAGACAGGATGATTCAGCTTGCGTTAAAGCGAGTTCGGTGTGAAGAAAATCTGACCTTTTCCTTTCAGACAAACATCTTGAATTCTGCCAGCTTCGGCGGGGCCAAGGGAGCAAAGTTATAAGCGGTAGCGCGCTTTCGTAGGAATTGCACTGTAGCACCGTCGGTTCTTAGCGAGTGTATTTTGCTCGCTTATGTACCGCTATGATGCGATTAGAGCGAGAGCGCGTCTGCATATAAATATACAAATCCATAGCGGGTACACAAATTCGAAATGGGAGATAAAAAATGCCGGGAGATTAGGAATCCCCGGCATTTCCTATGGTTAAAAGCACCATTTCAACACTCACATTGGGAGCCAGCTGGCCGGTTTTTACGGCCGTCTCCGCCTCCACACATTGCTCCATAGCTTGGCGCAGAGTGGCGATGGAAAAGCCTTTGCACTGTGCCACATATTTCTTTGCAACATAGGGGGAAAGCCCCAGCTTGGACGCCAGAGCAGACCCCTGAAAGCCTTTGTTTAAAAGAGCCTTGGTCTGCAGGAGGTAATGAAATTGTCTGGATATCATACTCAGGATTCTCAGAGGTTCTTCCTTGGCAGTGATGAGCTCATAGTAGATTTCCAAGGCCTTTTTATGATTTCCGTACCCTAAGGCTTCCACCAGGTCAAACACATTGTCTGTGATGGAGGTCTGACAGATGGCTTCCACATCTGCCGCTTCGATAGAGGGCTTGTTTAAGCAGTAACAAAACAGCTTTTCCAGCTCCATCTCTATGCTTTGCATATCGGAGGTGTTTTTGGATAAAAACAGCTGCAAGGTCTGCTCCGAAATCTGTTTGCCTTCTTTTTTGATGCGGGAGGCTACCCAGCGAAAGAGTGTTCTGTCATCCTGGGTTGGAAATTCGATACATAAGCCCTTGGAAGAAACCGTTTTAAACAATTTGGATTTGCATTTGGAATCAATCTCAAAATCGGTAAACACAAATATGGTGGATTCGCAGGCCTCCTCCAGGTAGGCGGCCAGCTTGTCGCCTCCTGCCTTAAACAAACCGCAGTCGTCGATAAAGATGACTCTGTGCTCTGCCAGAAAGGGCAAGGTTTCTGCTAAATCGATAATTTGCTCTACGATAAGCCCCTTTCCCTGGTAAAAATGCACATTCATATTGTCGCCTTCCGCACAAAGGGCAGCCTTCAGCTTATTTGTGTATTGATGGATGAGGTAGCGCTCCTTGCCGTACAACAGATAGATGTTATGAAATTGTCCGCTGGAGATATCCTGGTCAATGCGTCGCATGTAAATTTCCTTCCCAAATGTCGCCCGTTACGTTGTGGATGTACTCCCATATCGGAACTGTGTACCTGCCACGGGTTTGTGTATTTGTTGCAGACGCGCTTTCGCTCTAATCGCACCGTAGCGGTACGTAAGCGAGCAAAGTACGCTCGCTAAGGACCGACGGTGCTACAAGGTCTGCACACAAACACACAAACCCGTGGCAGGTACACAGTTCCGATATAGGCTTCTAGAAACGGCACATATACTATTTAAAGTATAGCCTAAAAAAAAGGTTTTGAAAAGCAAAAGAAGATATGCTACACTTTTTCTGTAGGTATCAGAACAGAGATGTCTGATTCTTATAGTATATAAGTCTTATGAAATGTTTAAACAGAAGGAGAAAAAAGATGGCAAAGAATAAGGCAAGCGGATTTTTAGCAGAGTTTAAGAAGTTTATTATGCGTGGTAATGTGATGGATATGGCAGTCGGTGTGATTGTGGGCGGCGCCTTTACCTCCATTGTTACCTCGTTAAACAAGGACATTTTAACTCCTTTCCTTGGTATTTTCGGGGGTACTGATTTCAGTAATCTCTTTATTCAGCTTACCGGCAGGGACACCTTGTACAGCACTTTGGCGGAGGCACAGGAGGCAGGGGTATCCTGCTTTGCATACGGCAATTTCCTGACCGCTGTGATTAATTTCCTGATTACTGCTTTTGTAATCTTCTGTATGGTGAAGGGTATCAATAAGGTGAATGATAAGTTCAGCAAGAAGGAAGAAAAGGCACCTACCACAAAGAAGTGTCCTTTCTGTAAAAGCGAGATTGCGATTGAAGCTACCAGATGTCCCCATTGTACCTCTATATTGGATGAGAAAGAATGAAAGTATATAAAAAGATACTAGGCCTGATTGCCGGGACTGCTTTTAGTGTTCTTCTTGGAGGCTGCGGAAGCGAGGCTAAGATTGAAGAGGGTATGGCCTGCATTTCCAGAATGGAGTATGAGAAAGCACTGCTGTGCTTTGATGAAGCCAAGGAGCTGGGGGAGGATGCCAGACTTAGACTCCGAGGCCAGGGAATCGCCTATCTTGGTCTTGCCCGATATGAGGAAGCCATTGACAGCCTGGAACAGTGCCTGCAAAACAGCAATTTCATAGTGCAGGATATAGATTATGATGTGAATTACTATCTCGCTGCCGCCTATTGCAAGCAGGAGAATTGGAGCAAGGCAAGAGCGGTCTATGATGCCATATTGGGCTTGCGCCCCAAGGAAGCAGATGCCTACTTTTATCGTGGGGTAGCTGAAATCGAATTGGATGCGTATCAGGCTGCAGTAGAGGACTTTGAAAAGGTAATTGCATTAAAACCCGACGATTATGACAGGATCATTAATATCTATACCGTTATGGAAGAAAAGGGTCATAAGGAAGTGGGTAAGACCTATCTGTCGGATGCCTTGGAACGGGGCGAGGGCAAGATGAGTGCCTACGACAAGGGGCGGATTTACTATTATCTGGAGGATTACCAAAAGGCCTATATTGCGCTGGAGGAAGCTAAGGGCAAGGGCGGAGCGGAAAGCTACCTGTATCTTGGAAAGGCTTACGAGGCCACAGGCGATTTCAACTATGCCACCAGCGTATACAGTAGCTACCTAAGCAAGGAGGAACCCAACGCTGCGATTTACAACCAGTTAGGAAACTGTGAAATGAAGAAACAGGAGTATCGCAAGGCCTTGGATGCCTTTCAAGCCGGCTTGGAGTTAGGAGACACCAAAATGCATCAGACCTTGGCCTTTAATCAGGTGGTGGCCTACGAAAAGCTGGGGGAATTTTCCCACGCGGCTAGTTTGCTGGAAGAGTACCTGACCTTATATCCGGAGGATGAGGTGGCAAAGAGAGAGTATCTGTTTTTGTCAACCAGATAAGGAGATTGATGTATTCATTTGTAACAGTTTAGAGTGACGCTTTCTGCTCACACAGTCAGTTGTGAGCAGAAAGCGTTATTTTATTGGGGCTCTCTATCACACCTTATAGAGTACCCTCTGACAAAGAAAAACCACGCAGATATTGACTAATGTAGTCATACAAAAAATGATACGGGTGTCATAGGTTTTTTGCAGAAAAGAAACATCTCAGCAGACCTTGTTATCCTTCCTGCAAGGCACGGCAGGACAGGATTCTGAATATTGACCGAATTGGTAAAAAGCCACTAAAATGGGGTTCCTTAAAAATACAATATATGACAGCTAAGTCAGTTACCAACCACAAGATATTGTGTTTTGAGTTGACTTTTACAAAAAGCAATGATAAGATAAAAAAAGTTTCATTCTTTATAAAAATGGGGGACGAAAATGCTACAGGTTATTAAACGAGACAAAACAAAAACAGATTTTACATTGACAAAAATTAATGATGCCATTATGAAGGCTTTTCATGCCACTCAGATGAATTATAATAACGATATTATTGATTTGCTGGCACTCCGGGTGACTGCTGATTTCCAGCCTAAGATAAAGGATAACTGCATTGACATCGAGGATTTACAGGATAGTGTGGAAAAGGTTCTGGGACAGGCCGGATACGAGGAAGTGGCAAAGGCTTATATTCTATATAGAAGACAGCGCGAGAAGATGCGTACTATGAAGTCCACTATTTTAGATTACAAGGATGTGGTGAACAGCTACGTCAAGGTGGAGGACTGGCGTGTAAAGGAGAATTCCACAGTGACCTATTCCGTAGGCGGGTTGATTCTCAGCAATTCCGGAGCTG
>CAMAHO010000175.1 GCA_945834545.1 uncultured Lachnospiraceae bacterium
AAGAGATATATGCACCACTACAATTTCCCGTCCTACTCTGTAGGTGAGACAAAGCCCTCCAGAGGTCCCGGAAGACGTGAAATCGGTCACGGTGCTTTGGCAGAAAGAGCTCTCATTCCGGTACTTCCTTCTGAGGAGGAGTTCCCGTACGCAATTCGTACCGTTTCTGAGACCTTTGAGTCCAACGGTTCTACTTCTATGGCTTCAACCTGTGCTTCTTGTATGTCACTTATGGCTGCAGGTGTTCCCATTAAGAAGATGGTAGCAGGTATCTCCTGCGGACTGGTTACCGGTGATACAGATGACGATTTCGTACTTCTTACCGATATCCAGGGCTTGGAAGACTTCTTTGGCGATATGGACTTCAAGGTAACCGGTACCACAGAGGGTATCACTGCAATTCAGATGGATATTAAGATTCACGGCTTGACAAGACCTATTGTTGAGGGAGCTATCGCTCGTTGTCGTGACGCAAGATTATTCATTATGGATACTTGTATGAAGCCTGCCATCGCAGCTCCCAGACCGGAGGTTGGTCAGTATGCTCCTAAGATTATTTCTATCCAGATTGATCCTGAGAGAATTGGCGATGTAGTTGGTCAGAGAGGAAAGACCATCAACGAGATCATTGCCCGTACTGGTGTGAAGATTGACATTACAGATGACGGTATGGTTTCTGTATGTGGTACAGATAAAGAGATGATGGACAAGGCTGTTGATATGATTCAGATCATCACCACAGACTTTGAGGAAGGTCAAATCTTTAAGGGCAAGGTAGTCAGCATCAAGGAATTCGGTGCATTTATTGAATTTGCACCCGGCAAGGAAGGTATGGTACATATCTCCAAGATTGCTAAGGAAAGAATCAACCATGTTGAGGATGTGCTTACCTTAGGAGATATGGTAACAGTTGTTTGCCTTGGAAAGGATAAGATGGGCAGAATCAGCTTCTCTATGAAGGATGTTGCTCAGAACTAGCTTAAGACAGTTCCTGTCTGACAGGATATTTTTAATAAGAATCAGATAATTGGGAAGGTCAGGCAAAAGTCTGACCTTCTCTATTGGAAGGGACGAGAGATGAATTCAAAACAAATCAGGCATTCTCTGTTATTGGTGCTAACTGCATTTATCTGGGGAATTGCCTTTGTAGCGCAAAGAGAGGGCGGGGACGCTATTGGACCTTTGAGCTTTAACGGAATACGCAGTCTGATGGGAGGAATTGTTTTAATCCCGGTAATATGGCTGTTAGACTTTCTGAAATTGACCAAGAGAAGACCAAAGACCAAGAAAGAGTGGAAGGTAACCCTTCGTGGAGGAGTCCTGTGTGGTATTGTACTGTGTGTTGCCACAAATTTACAGCAGCTTGGCCTCAATATGGGAACCACTGCGGGAAAGGCGGGCTTTTTAACGGCCTGTTATATTCTGCTGGTTCCGATTTTGGGTATCTTTTTGAAGAGAAAGTGTGGGCTGCATATCTGGATTGCGGTAGCTCTGGCACTGGTTGGGCTTTATTTTCTGTGTATGTCAGAGGAGCTTAGGATTGCATTTAGTGATATCTTGGTTTTGTTGTGTGCCCTATGTTTTGCAGTGCAGATTATGATAGTCGACCATTATTCCCCAATTACAGATGGGGTGCGGCTATCCTGTATCCAGTTTTTGACCTGTGGTATTCTTGGAACCCTATTGATGATTCCTACAGAAATGAAACCTTTTAGCGGTGGTTTTGCAGCCTGGATAGCGCCCTTTGGAAGCTTTAATGTGTGGATTCCGCTATTGTATGCCGGAATCTTCTCCTGTGGCATGGCCTATACCTTCCAGATTGTGGGGCAGGAGGGGTTGAATCCCACAGTGGCTTCCCTGCTTATGAGTCTGGAGTCGGTTTTTGCGGTGCTGGCAGGAGCTGTTTTGCTGAAGGAATATCTGACCGGCAAAGAATTCTTGGGATGTGGCCTGATGTTTGGAGCAATTGTCTTAGCACAGCTGCCTATAGGGGAAAAGAGGTCGAGGAGTTATGATGACAATTAAAGATCTGGGAATAGGAAAGACAGCTACAATTACAAAGGTTGGCGGCAGTGGAGCCCTACGGCAGCATCTGCTGGACATGGGATTGATCCAGGGAACTGAGGTGACGGTAGTGCAGTATGCTCCTCTGGGAGACCCGGTGGAGCTTCGGGTGAGAGACTATGAACTGAGCATTCGACTGGAGGATGCGGCTTGTATCGAGGTTACCTCAGAGCACTTACCTGCCAGGAAAGCGGATCAAAAGTCCGAGAGACCCCACGTCCATCCCGGTCTGGGAGAAGGCGGAAAGTATCATGATTCTGCCAATGAAACCCCTCTTCCGGAGAAGGCACAGCTAAGCTTTGCCCTGGTGGGAAATCAAAACTGCGGAAAAACTACCTTGTTTAACTGCCTCACAGGCTCAAATCAGCATGTGGGTAATTTCCCCGGAGTTACCGTGGACCAGAAGTCGGGCGTCATAAAAGGGCATTCGAACACGAGTATTACGGATTTACCCGGTATTTACTCTATGTCGCCCTACAGCGCAGAGGAGATTGTTACCAGAGAGTTTCTGTTAAGTACCCATCCCAAAGGAATTATCAATATTCTGGATGCCACCAACATAGAACGAAATCTGTATCTTACATTACAGCTAATCGAACTGGGTACTCCTATGGTGGTAGCCCTGAATATGATGGATGAGCTGACAAAGAATGGGGGAGCAGTCCGCATTAATCAGCTGGAAGAGCTGTTGGGGGTGCCGGTGGTTCCTATTTCAGCGGCAAAAGAAAGCGGAATTGAGGAACTGGTAAACCATGCCCTTCATGTTGCAAAATATCAGGAAGCTCCCGTAAAACAGGATTTTTGTGAAGGTGGGGAAGAACGCCAGGGAGCAGTACATAGATGCATTCACAGTATTATGCATCTGATAGAAGACCACGCAGTGAAGGAAAGGATTCCCCTGCGATTTGCGGCAAGTAAGCTGGCAGAGGGGGATAGCTTGGTCCTGGAGAAGCTAAAGCTTTCCGAAAACGAAACGGAGATGCTGGAGCATATTATGCTTCAGATGGAGGAGGAGTCCGGGCTGGACAGAGCCTCTGCCATAGCAAAAATGCGCTTTGACTTCATACAAAAGGTGTGTCAGGCAACGGTAATCAAACCTGGGGAGAGCGTAGAGCATAAGAGAAGCAGGGAGATAGACCGTTTTCTCACCGGTAAATTTACCGGGATTCCTGCCTTTGTCTTGATTATGGGCCTTGTATTCTATCTGACCTTTGGTGTCATCGGGAGCTTTTTCTCGGATTTGCTGGAGTTAGGAATTGGCTCCTTGACGGGCTTGGTAAAAAATGCTTTGGACCTGATGGGTGTCAACGCTGTTTTGAAATCCTTGATTATTGATGGGATATTTGGAGGTGTGGGGAGCGTTTTGAGCTTTCTTCCCATTATCGTAACCCTGTTCTTTTTCCTGTCCTTACTGGAGGACAGTGGCTATATGGCAAGGGTTGCCTTTATTATGGATAAGCTGCTTCGAAAGGTTGGATTATCCGGACGCAGCATCGTTCCTATGCTGATAGGCTTTGGCTGTACCGTTCCAGGGGTCATGGCAAGCCGAACCTTATCCTCCGAAAGGGACAGAAAGCTGACGATTTTGCTCACACCGTTTATGAGCTGCTCTGCAAAGCTGCCGGTCTATGCGTTTTTAGCCGCTGCCTTTTTCCCAAGGTACAGCACGTTGGTGATGATTGGCCTGTATTTTGGCGGCATTATCATGGCAATCTTGTTGGCTCATATTGGAAAAACCACAGTGTTTAAAGGAGAACCGGTGCCCTTTGTTATGGAGCTGCCCAATTACCGTATGCCTGGTTTCAGGAATGTATGCCAGCTGTTATGGGAGAAGGCGAAGGATTTTCTGCAGAGAGCGTTTACGGTTATTTTTCTCGGCACAATTGTCATTTGGGTTTTGCAGACATTTGATTTTCGAATGAATGTTGTCACAAATTCCAAGGACAGTATCCTGGCCGGTATAGCAGGAGCGTTGGCTCCGGCCTTTCAATGGATGGGCTTTGGCGACTGGAGGATTGTGACAGCCCTTTTATCGGGATTTCTGGCAAAGGAGAGTGTGGTATCTACCTTGTCCGTGCTGTTGGGGGCTACCCCGGTTACAGCCTTGCTTGGTTGGCAGGGAGCATTGTCCTTGCTGGTATTTTGCCTTCTCTACACTCCTTGCATTGCTGCTGTGGCAGCAGTTTCCAGAGAACTGGGGAAGAAATATGCAGCCATAGTTGTGATAGGACAGT
The DNA here is from genome assembly GCA_945834545.1 of uncultured Lachnospiraceae bacterium. Taxonomy (GTDB): domain Bacteria; phylum Bacillota; class Clostridia; order Lachnospirales; family Lachnospiraceae; genus Acetatifactor. Next base: position 4,299 of record CAMAHO010000175.1, read on the forward strand.
GCTTTTTGGCTTATCTGACGGCAGGACTGGTGTATCTGGTGTTGTAGA
>CAMAHO010000176.1 GCA_945834545.1 uncultured Lachnospiraceae bacterium
TCCAAATTATGCTTGCATAAATTTGGAGACGGTTCCTGGTATGGGCTGAGCGCCAATCAATGAGCAAAGTTAGCTGCGTAGCAGCGAGAAAGCACCGTAGGTGCGGCTTTGTGAATGGCGCGGCTGAACTGTTACGTTTTTCACGGAACAAAGTGGGGTTTTGCTTGATTTTTTTGTCCAAATTATATATTATGTACATAGGAGTGGTTTGCGTTTTGAGAAACCTGAAAAACTGAAAATAGGAACATCATAAAGGAGGAACCAAATGTTATACATAGGTGTGGATTTGGGCACATCAGCAGTGAAGCTGCTGCTTATGGATAGCGAAGGAAAGATTAAAAACATTGTTTCCAGAGAGTATCCCTTGTATTTTCCCCATCCCGGCTGGTCTGAGCAAAAGCCTGAGGATTGGTGGACACAGACTGTAGAAGGTATCAAGGAGCTGATTCAGGATGCAGACAAGAGTCAGGTGGCCGGTATCAGCTTTGGTGGTCAGATGCACGGACTGGTTATTCTTGATAAAGAGGATACTGTAATTCGTCCTGCAATTCTTTGGAATGACGGCAGAACCTACGAGGAATGTGATTATCTGAACAATGTTATCGGTAAGGAGAAGCTGTCTGAGTATACGGCAAACATTTCCTTTACCGGATTTACTGCACCTAAGATTCTCTGGGTAAAGAATAAGGAGCCTGAGAACTTTGCTAAGATTGAGAAGATTATGCTTCCTAAGGACTATATCGCGTACAAGCTGACCGGCGTACATTGTACCGATGTATCAGATGCTTCCGGTATGTTACTCTTTGACGTAAAGAATCGTACATGGTCTAAAGAAATGTGCGAAATCTGCGGCATCACAGAGGATAAGCTGGCAAAATGCTATGAGAGCTATGAAGCGGTAGGTACGGTGCTCCCTGAGATAGCGGATGAGTTGGGAATTCCTCATAATGTAGTAGTTGCTGCAGGAGCCGGTGATAATGCGGCAGCAGCAGTTGGTACCGGTACAGTAGGTGACAATATGTGTAATATTTCCCTTGGTACCTCAGGAACCATCTTTATCTCCTCCAAGAACTTTGGCGTGGATAAGTTTAATGCCCTGCATTCCTTTGCACATGCAGACGGCAAGTATCACCTTATGGGATGTATGCTTTCCGCAGCTTCCTGTAACAAGTGGTGGATGGATGAAATCATTAAGACCAAGGAGTATGCAAATGAGCAGAAGGGAATTGAGAAGCTTGGTGAGAACCATGTATACTTCCTGCCTTATTTGATGGGCGAGCGTTCCCCTCACAATAACCCCAATGCCAGAGCAACCTTTATCGGTATGACCATGGATACCACCAGAGAGGATATGACACAGGCTGTTTTGGAAGGCGTTGCCTTTGCTCTTCGTGATTCCCTGGAGGTTGCAAAGTCTCTTGGAATCAAACTGGAGAGAACTAAGATTTGCGGTGGTGGCGCAAAGTCTCCTCTTTGGAAGAAGATGATAGCAAACATCCTGAACCTTAAGGTAGATGTCATTGAGTCTGAGGAAGGCCCTGCAATGGGCGGCGCTATGCTTGCAGCAGTTGCCTGTGGCGAATACAAGTCTGTAGAGGAAATTGCAGCGAAGGTTGTAAAAATCGTGGATACCGTTGAGCCGGATCCGGAATTAGTGAAGAAATATGATGAGCGTTATGCACAGTTTAAGGAAATCTATCCTGCTTGTAAGCCTGTGTTTGACATCATTACAAAATAGGATTAGAAAGGTTGGTATTTTTATGAAGGTATTATCTGTTAAAGATGCAGCATTCAAGAAGTACGGCCGTATCGTGGACAATGTTGACCTGACTGCTTTGGTGGAAGCAATTAAGGCGACTCCTGTTCCTGAGGCGGTTGCTTACGAACCCAGTGTAGAGAGCCTGGAGGCTACCCCTTGCATGAAGGCTCTGTCTGAGACCACCTACGGTGAGATGCCTATCCAGATTGGATACTGCAACGGACACAATGTGATGTTGAATGCATTGGAGTATCACAGAGATTCTGAGATTAATGTGGCTGCCACAGATGCTATTTTGATGCTGGGCAAGCTGGAGGATGTAGAGGCTGACTTTACATACGACACCTCCAAGGTAGAAGCCTTCCTGCTCCCGGCAGGTATGGCTGTTGAAGTATATGCTACGACTCTTCACTATGCCCCCTGCAGCGTTGACGGCAAGGCTTTCCAGGTAGGAATCGTTCTTCCTAAGGGAACAAACTATCCTTTGGCTGCAAAGCACACAGCTCTGAATGCTGACGGCAGTGCTCCCAATGAGGATGCACTCATTACCGCTACCAATAAGTGGTTAATCGGTCACGCGGAGGGCGGACTGGATGAGGGCTCTTTCCTTGGCCTTAAGGGCAAAAATTTAAATGTAACCGAATAATTTCGGTTCAGATAAAAAGTACAATAATAACAATAATAATTTAAGGAGGATCATCCAATGATTAATTTACCTCAGGTAAAAATCGGTATTGTTGGTGTAAGCCGTGACTGTTTCCCAGCATCTCTTACCATCAACAGAAGAAAAGCATTAGTGGATGCTTACACAAAGAAATACGGTGCAGCTGATATTTATGAGTGCCCTGTTACCATCATCGAGAGCGAAATCGATATGGTGAATGCCCTTGAGGACATCAAGAAGGCAGGATGTAACGCTCTTTGCGTTTATCTTGGAAACTTCGGTCCTGAAATTTCCGAGACCTTACTTGCAAAGCACTTCGATGGCCCTGCAATGTATATTGCAGCAGCTGAGGAGAGCCAGAATGACCTTGCTGACGGTCGTGGCGATGCTTACTGTGGTATGCTGAACGCAAGCTACAACTTAAAGCTTCGTAATGTTAAGGCATATATCCCTGAGTACCCTGTAGGTACTGCTGAGGAATGCGCAGATATGATCAATGAGTTCGTTCCTATTGCAAGAGCAATCGTAGGACTTTCCGATCTCAAGATCATTTCCTTCGGTCCCAGACCTCTTAACTTCCTTGCTTGTAATGCTCCTATCAAGCAGCTTTACAATCTTGGTGTTGAAATCGAGGAGAACTCCGAGCTTGACCTCTTCGAGGCCTTCAACAAGCATGCAGGGGATGAGAGAATTCCTGCAAAGGTTGCAGAGATGGCAGCTGAGCTTGGCGCAGGCAACAAGAAGCCTGAGGTTCTTGCAAAGCTTGCTCAGTATGAGTTAACCCTTCTTGACTGGGTAGAGCAGCATAAAGGCTACAGAAAGTATGTTGCTATTGCCGGTAAGTGCTGGCCTGCATTCCAGACCCAGTTTGGTTTCGTACCTTGCTATGTAAACAGCCGTTTGACAGGTATGGGTATTCCTGTATCCTGTGAGGTTGATATCTACGGATGTCTCTCTGAGTTCATCGGTGCTTGCGTATCTCAGGATGCTGTTACCTTGCTGGATATCAACAACTCCGTACCTGCTGATATGTACAAGGAATCCATCGAGGGCAAGTTCCCTTATACTCACAAGGATACCTTCATGGGCTTCCATTGCGGAAATACCTGCTCCAGCAAGTTAGCATTCTGTGAGATGAAGTATCAGAAGATTATGGCTAGAGCACTTCCTATCGAGGTTACCAACGGTACTCTGGAAGGAGATATCGCTCCCGGCAAGATTACCTTCTACCGTTTACAGTCTACTGCAGACTGCAAGCTTCGCGCTTACATTGCAGAGGGTGAAGTTCTGGATGTACGTACCAAGTCCTTCGGTGCTATCGGTGTATTTGCAATTCCTGAGATGGGTCGTTTCTATCGTCACGTACTCATTGAGAAGAATTATCCTCACCATGGTGCAGTTGCATTTGGTCACTTCGGAAAGGCATTATACGAAGTATTTAAGTACATCGGCGTTCCTGTAGAGGATCTCAACTACAATCAGCCTAAGAGCCTTCCTTATCCTACCGAGAATCCTTGGGCATAGTGCAGTTGTCACAGGAGATGTAATCTCTCAGATTGACAATATATGACATTTGGAAGAAGGATAATCCATTGCGGTTATCCTTCTTTTTCTTTATACTGACAAAAAATCACAAATGCTTGAAACCTTCATTTGTAAATAAAATAGAAAGCATAGAGGAACTAATATGGCAAAACTATATGTAAATCCAAAGGTAAAAAAGGGGCATATCAATCCTGAAATTCAGGGACATTTTTCAGAACACTTAGGGAGATGTATTTACAACGGTATTTATGTTGGGGAAAACTCTCAAATTCCCAATGTAAACGGAATGCGCACGGATGTGGTGGAAGC
>CAMAHO010000177.1 GCA_945834545.1 uncultured Lachnospiraceae bacterium
GGACCACTGTGGATGTTGTGTTTTCAGTTGGAGCAACGCATCCCGGTAGGAAACCGGAAACGCATTGATTTCCTCCATCCCGGCTGCCCGAGCGTTCGCACCGTTCATTCCAACGACTAGTATAAAAATGGCAATCATTCTTGCTAAATACTTCAATGCCTTTTCCTCTTTTGTGTTACACTAATGCTCTACAGAACCCACTCATGGTCGATTCTGAAGCTTCCCACCTCGTTTCTGGTAGAAAGCATCTCAAAATAGGCTGCCTGGAACCGATGATTGTAGGTGATGCCGGTGTCATCGTGAAAGGCGATTTCCACCTCATATCTGCCCCGAAGCAGGTGAACGTCCTGCAGTTTGATGCGGACCTCCCCTTTGTCAGCCAAGACCAGATTATCCATCTTGTCAATCAGGGTATTGGTCCCATAGCAATCCGTTCCGTCATTTCTATAGATATGGATACCCATAGCGGTATCCTTGATTTCTTCATTATTGCGATGATACTTCACGGCAACCGTGATGTCATCCCCGATTCGGAAGCTGTGGCTCTCCTGGCCCTCTTTGTTATACAAGGTGACACTGTCCATTTCCACCCAGAGATTTCCCATATCCCGGCTGCCATCCTCGTTTTCCCGGATTTTGGCACAGGCCACTCTGGGGTCGATTTCCTGTTCCTCCGGTTCTTCTTCCTCTTCTCCCCTGGCAGCTCTCTCCGCAGCCCTCTTTGCTGCTTCTCTCTGGGCTTCCTTCTCAATCTGCTTTTGTCGCTCCTGGGCCATAAAGTCCAGATACTGCTGGTTTACCTCTCTGGGAATGCCTTCCGCCTTCACCAGTCCCTCGTGAATCCAGATGCTCCTATCACAAATCTGCTCAATCTGATCCATGGAATGGGAGACGATGACAATGGTTGTCCCCTGTCTCTTGATTTCCCGCATTTTATTAAAGCACTTGGCCTGGAAGCTCACATCACCTACTGCCAGAATCTCATCCACCAGCAGAATCTCTGCGTTGACGTTGATGGCCACAGAAAAAGCCAGACGCATATACATACCGGAGGAGTAGGTTCTGACCGGATTGTCGATAAATTCCTCCAGCTCTGAGAAGCTGATGATATCGTCAATTTTCTGGTCTATTTCCTTCCTGGACAGGCCAAATATGGAGGCATTGATATAGATGTTTTCCCTTCCGCTCATATCCGGGTGGAAGCCGGCTCCCAGCTCAATCAGGCTGGATACCCTGCCGTGCATTTTAATGTCTCCCTGGTCAGGGTAAATGATGCCGGTCAGCAGCTTTAGGGTGGTACTCTTACCACAGCCGTTATGGCCAATCAGGCCCACGGCTTCCCCTTTCTTTACCTGGAAGCTTACGCCCTTTAGCACATCCCGGTTTTCGTATCGACGGCGTTTGCTGAAAAGGGTTTTTTCTTTCAGGGTTGTTCCGCGGTCCAAGTAGATTTTAAAGTGCTTTGTTATATCTCGTACTTCTATGGCATATTCTTGTTTTGAATCTCTCTTCTGTATCATCCTTATAACTCCTCTACAAAATGTTTCTGCAAATGTCCAAAAAGAACCCAACCCAAAATCAAGAAAAGGACGCCCATCAGTATGGCACTAAGCAGGGTCTGAAGCTGCGGTGCCGTCTTGTAATACAGGATATCCCGATACGCAGTGATAACCGGCGACATGGGATTTAGCTGAAAGATGGGGCGCAATCTTTCAGGCACATCATTTATGGAATATAATACAGGAGAAAGGAACTGCCAGGCCATGGTAATGATTCCCAGCAGGTATTCCAAATCTCTCAGATACACTGTCAGCGCACACATAATCAGCGCCAAGCCTAAGGCCAGCAGGTATTCCACCACCACAATAATAGGCAGGTACAACAGGGCAAGGCTGACACCCTTTCCCGAGAAAATCAAAACTGCCAGCACCACCAACATGGACAACAGCATGTTCACTAACTGCGCTGTCACAAAGGAAATGGGCAGCACCTCTCTGGGGAAATAGATTTTTTCCACCAGGTTTTTTTGCGCTATGATGCAGGTGGAGCCTGCACTGACACTGGTAGCAAAAAAGATCCAGGGAATCAGAGCGACAAACAAAAACAGATAGTAATCCTCTATTCCGTTTCTCATAATGACGGAGAACACCAGGGTATACACCCCTAACTGCAGCAGGGGATTAATAAAAGTCCAGGCAAAGCCCAGAACAGAGCCCTTGTATCTCCCTCTCAAATCTCTTTTAATCAGGCTTGCTATCATGGTCTTATATTCAAAGACCTTCTTGATTCGTTCCATTCCCAAATCCTCTCGTTTTTTATATTCTGTCCTTCTGTCAAACACTTACAGACCAAAGCTCTGCATAATTTTCCCAAATTCCTCAGACCTGGAGAAGCCTTGCAGGACGGTATTTCTGTCTGTTCCCTGATTCAGGCGTCCGACCCAGTCTGCCTTTCCGCCTTCGTCGGAAGCTCTACCCATAAAGGTCTGATATAAGGTCTCTACATAGTCTTCATTGCCCAGACCCTTCTGCAAGAACTCCTGGGAGTTAAAGAAATCCATAGCAGCCTGCTCCGGTGTGGTAGACCTTGTCTCAATGCGGTTTATCCAATCGTTCACGCCATCTGCCTCCCCCTCTCTGCCAAGCACCTTGGTGTAGAGACGAAGGACAAATCCACGGACTCCGGTAAACTCCTCACCGGAATCGTAATTGCCTCTGATAATGCCAAATTTATCACAGAGATTGGTAAACTCCTGAGAATTGACAAAGCCTCCGATGACAAAATTTCTGTTCGCTCCTTGAGCCAGCTTGCTAAGCCACATATCGCGTCCTCCCTGATCCGGTTCCCGGTCAAAGAAGGTATGGTAAAGTACATCTACAAAATCCTGGTCGTTTAAATTTTTATTGATAAACTCCTGGCTCATTAAGAATCCATAGGCAATACCGGCACCGTCGATTTTATGCTGCTTCAGCTTGTTGGTCCAATCCGTCAGACCAGCCTCATCATAATCACGCCCCAGTGCCACAGTGTACATACGAGCACAAAAGTCTTTTACCGCATCCTTTTCGATGCCTGACACGATTTCTTTATACTCAGTGCCCTGACAATAGCTACATCTGGAACACTTCTTCCTGACATAGGAGTAGTTGCCTTCGACACCGGTTTCCTCCACTATATCGTGATAGTCATAGCCCTGGATTGCCATTTTATCACAATACTTACACTGTACTGAGGTGGTGCAATCGCCGTCGTCCGCCTCCGGTTCATGGGCCTTTCTGGCAGGGGTTACCACCTTGCTACAGTAGTAGCAGATGACCGGTGTGGTACAATCCCCGTCATCCGGTATTGGTGCGTGGGCCTTCCTTGCGGCTGCCAAAAGCTTCCCGCACTTTTCGCAATAGTCATCGGTAGTGCAGTCTCCATCACCGCCCTTATGCTCTTTCTCTGCCGCCACAACTAGGGTGTCACAGTATTTACAGTAGACTGCTGTAGTACAGTCCCCGTCATCCTCTCTCGCCTCATGAGCACTTTTGGCAGGATCCAGCACCTTTCCACAGTCTAGGCACACTAAGGCCGTGGTACAATCCTTGTCATCCTCCACCCTGTGCTTTTCCTTGCCCGGTATCACAACCTCCGTACAATACTGGCAAAGCACAGGAGTGGTGCAATCCCCGTCATCCTCCCTAGCTACATGGGTATGAAGGTTGGTTGACAGAGACAGAAGAGTGGACTCAAAGCTCTCATCGTTATAATTATATATTGTTCCTTCTGTATGTGATTGGTAGTTTAGGGTGCCATCCTCCCAGAGGACAAAGCTCTTAAAAATCTGTCCGGCAGGCAAGGTAAACACCTCGTTAACAGGCCCTTCTCCGGAAAGTGCCTGTGTATAGATCTTGGTAGCGTCATTCCAATATATTCTGCCTCCTACCAAAGACAGCCTGGGTGACATAGGATAATAAGATCCCCCACCCGCCGAGATTCTATACCCATTTACGGTTTTCACAGGCTTCTCCACCGCATTCGTCCGTTCTATGACGGTGTAGGTACCATTGGGATTATTTTTGAGATAATATGCCTTTCCATCTCTATAGTCTATGCGGCCGTATAAGGTATTCCACCAGGCTCCGTCATAGGCTGTGCTGGTACAGCTAATGCCCTCTGTCCAACCATAGTGGCCTAATTCATTGAGCATTTTCGCGTC
>CAMAHO010000178.1 GCA_945834545.1 uncultured Lachnospiraceae bacterium
TAAGTAGGATTCTGTCTCCCATCAATGCCGTTAATCACTTCTTAAAGAAATTAAACAAAACTTAAACGATTTCTCTCCCACCAGGGGTAGATACCAGGGGGACGTTAATTTCCGGCTTTTTTACTGTCCCCGGTGGCTCACTATTATTTCATTATAATTGCAACCAGTTCCTCCCGATCGGAGGCTTTGGTTTTTTCCAGAATATGCGTTACGTGTTTTTTCACAGTAGCCTCGGAAATATAGAGCATCTCTGAAATATTCTTATTGGAGTAACCCTCCGTAATCAGCCTTGCCACCTCTGCCTCTCGATCCGTCAAACCCATACCTCGAAGCTTAAAATATAAGGTTTGCTCATCCGTTATGCTTTCTTCCTCCTTATCCTCCATGTAGGAGATACATAGATTTTCCAACCTGCTGGAAATAAAGGATAGTAACAATTCAAAAATAGCAACAAATAAACAGCTTCGCAACACCCATGCGATAGCAGGTCCAATGGTTGCTGTTTCATTCATTTGATACAACAGATTTATCAAGCCGATGAGTGCATACACCCCCGCTTCCAGAAGAATGATTTTTTGCGTATCCTTTACTGCCTGAATGGATTTTTGAAGAGTCATTCTGGAACAGTCCTCTTTCTTTACAAAGGCAATTTTAATACCTCGCAGGAAATCCCTGCCCATACCGGTGAAATACACAATCAGGATGGTTGCAATGGTAAACTCCATAAAAATTGCTTCATCAAAGAAAACCTGCCAAAATGTGTACAAACCGGCATTGCCCATCATGCCGAAAAGGACAAACCCAATGGCTATTAACAGGGAACCTATCATCTTGAAATTTATTTTTGATTTTCGTTTTTTCATTTTCGTAATCCACCTTTCTGTTTATTGTAGTCGACTTAAGTTTATTGTAACGACAGGTTAATCACTATGCAATGGAACTTATTATCTCAGAGTGCAAAATAAGGTAGTATTTTCATACTACCTTATCAATGGATTTCATATTCGTATAATCATCTACTCGTTATTGTATCAGCTCTCTGTATGTATATTCTCTAATTTATCTTCATCTATGATTGCTCTGTGCTTCCAATGACCCTTAATCCAATTTGCATATTCATGTAATCCGCATGCAGCAATAAAAAGTAAAATAGGTAAAAATGAAAATAAATACCTTGCTCTTGCCTCAAAAAGCATCTGATACAATACAATTCCCAGAAGACAAGTGCATAGAAATGTTACTGGCTCATCCTTCTTTCTAAGTAATACCACCCCAGGAATTCCCAAAATCGCAAAAAGCCAAACAATCTGACAAATGGTATCATATATCTCTGAGTACTTCCCAAACCAATAAATCTCTCGTAGTAAGTCTGTCACTCTTGTATTTGATGCAAGTTCTTCAGGATAGTAATCTATCGGCCATACTTCACAGCTCCACCCAAAGGTGCCTTCATTAAATGTCATAGTCAACTTTCTTAAGTAAAAGTATATAGTCCCTATGAACCCTTTTTCCTTTAATCTCTCCACTATAATCTGTCGTTCTGCACGGATTCTCTCCTGTTTACTCGTCTGATACTGACCAATCATTCCGACATCCTCAGAGTTGTAACCACCTGTGGTTTCTTCATTTAATCCCATCATGAGGTAATGATTATAATCATAGGAAATCTCCGGATTGTACACTAACTGTATTTCCTGCATCATACATTTCAACTCTATCTCTGTTCCTACAAACAAAAGGGCAAGAAAGGATAAATCTATCAGAAACATCTTCCAATATTTCTTTATGGATATGATAAAGTGCAAACCCTCCATTATAATTAATGCAATGGTAACAATATACAGATTCGGCTTTACAAAGCCACCAATACCAGATATCAATAGGGATGAGAGAACAAAAATGCCTCTTTTCCAAGCCTTATTCTCTTCCGTCTCCATTGCGCATAGATATAAATAAACAGACACTATAGGAAAAACAATTGCAAAACTATCCGTATAAGGTGCAATTTTCCACCCAGATCCCCAAACCAGTATAGTATAGGTAAAAATTATAGCTACCACTGGCAACACTCTTCGGGTAAGTTTTTTTACAGACAGACAAGAGAATATCCCAGCTAAAGAGTAGAATAAACAGTTCAATTGCATATAGATATAAGCCGGCGTTACCTGGTATTCTTGATGATTCATAGCCACACGATAAAATCTACCTAATAGATATGTGATAGGAACATTATTAGGATACATAGAATAATAGTATTCATATCCCATCGGTATGCCCTTTGCAAAATCGGCCGCATGACCCTGTACTACCATAATATCCCATGGAAGGCAAAAAGCAATTTCCCTGGCAACCATGCAATTAATAAAATATCCCACAACAAAGTAAGTTACTATAATCACATTTATAATCCTATTCTCAGTTTTTCTGAATTGCTTTTCCTTGATAAAGAACGAAGCTGTAATAAATAAAATTACACCTACTAAAGCAATTGCGCTCATAGTCCATGTTCCCAATACCACCTTCGGCTTAAACGCATCGTTATAGTTCATATTATAACCAATGAAAATTACACAAAACAAAATAGGCAAAAAAACCAATGTTGTAACAAGCCTTATACTATTTGACACAACCTTTTTTACTTTCAAACTTACTACCTCAGATTTCATTAGTAGCCCCTCTCTCACCTTATTTCTTCTTAGTATTAATCATAAATAGAATGTTTCTAAATTCCATCATACCCTGTCGTTGATTATAATTGATATGAAATACACTGTCTATATTAACCTACCAGAATAAAACCTCTTTTATACCTTACTTCTCCTCCACCACCTGAAAGATGAAAAACTTCAAATAATAACTCTCGTCAGCAGCCCACAAAATTGGATGGTCCGGAGCCTGGGTACGAAATTCCACCTGGCGGAGTCTCTTGTGCGTACTTCTGGCAGCCTCCTTAATGGTCTTCTCCAGCAATTCCTGGGTCATAAAATGGGAGCAGGAGCAGGAAGCCAGATACCCTCCGTCTTTTACCAGCTTTAAGCCCTTCATGTTAATCTCCCGATATCCCTTAATTGCATTCTTGGTGGCCTCCCTGGATTTCGTAAATGCCGGCGGGTCCAGAATTACCACATCATATTGCTCTCCGGCCTGAGCCAGCCTTGGAAGCTCATCCAGCACATTTGCACAACGAAACTTCACAATATCCTCCAAGTGATTTCTTCTGGCATTTTCCGTTGCCTGGTCCACAGCATACTGGGAGATGTCCAGGCCGGTTACCTCCCTGGCTCCTGCAATGCCGGCGTTTAAGGCAAAGGTTCCCATATGCGTGAAGCAGTCCAACACCCTCTTACCCTTGCAAATCCGCTGCATAGCCAGGCGATTGTACTTCTGGTCCAAAAAGAATCCTGTCTTTTGGCCATTTACCACATCCACCATATAATGAACGCCGTTTTCTACAATTTCCACATTGGTATCGAATTCTTCTCCAAGAAAACCCTTATGCTTGGGCAGACCCTCCTTGACTCGCTCATTGGCATCACTTCTCTCATAAACGCCGCGAATCCGAATGCCCTCTTCCAATAAAAGAGCTTTCAAAATCTCCACAATCTTATGCTTAAACTGCTCCATCCCAAGAGCCAGACATTCCACCACCAGCACATCCTCATACTTGTCAATCACCAGGCCCGGCAGAAAATCTGCTTCCCCGAAAATCACCCTGCAGGAGGAGGTATCCACAGTTGTCTTTCGATACTCCCAGGCATGTTTCACCCGCTGCCTAAGGAAGGCATCGTCTATTTCCTGATCCGCCCTTCTGGTCATCATACGAATTCGAATCTTGGAGTTTTGGTTGATAAAGCCTTTCCCCATAGGGTAACCGTCAAAGTCACGGACAATCACAATGTCACCGTTGGTAAAGCTGCCCACGATGGAGGCGATTTCGTTATCAAAGATCCAGGCTCCGCCTCCCTTAATGGTTCTCCCTTCCCCCTTCTTTAATGTACATATGGCTTGGCTCATTCTTTTTTCCTCCCAAATGGCATTTTTCCTTGACATTTTCGCTTTTATTCTCTATTATTGTACTGTTGACGGCGTGTGGCTCAGCTTGGTAGAGCGCTACGTTCGGGACGTAGAGGTCGCAAGTTCGAATCTTGTCACGCCGACTATTAGGGAATCCTTTGGGGATTCCTTT
>CAMAHO010000179.1 GCA_945834545.1 uncultured Lachnospiraceae bacterium
TCGCATACGATGGGAAAGAGGGAGCGGATTTTATTGAAAAGGAGAGGTATGACCTGGTACTTTTAGATATTATGTTGCCAGAAATCAGCGGGTATGAGCTATTGGAATATGTCAAATCCTATGAGATTCCCGTGATTTTTATTACTGCCATGGGAAGCGTAAAGGATCGTATAAAAGGGTTGAGGCTAGGAGCAGATGATTACATATCGAAACCTTTTCAGATCGGGGAGCTGGTAGCCAGAGTGGAGGCTGTGCTAAGGCGGTATGGCAAAATGAACAAGAAATGGATACTGGATGATGTTGAAATTGAACGAACCTCCAGGACAGTAAAAAAGGCAGGAAGAATAGTAGAACTGACGCCTAAGGAGTTTGACTTGTTGGTGGAGCTGGTACAGAACAAGAATATTGCTTTGTATCGGGACAAGCTGTACGAAAAAGTTTGGGGAGAGGTCTTCGTGGGAGACACCAGAACGATAGATTCGCATATTCAGCGATTAAGGAAAAAACTGGGATGGGAAGACCGGATTAAGACCGTCTTTCGAATTGGCTATCGGCTGGAGGAAACCTGATGAGAATGTTTCATAAGATATTTCTTTGTTTTGTGGTATTGTTCAGCATTACCTTTCAGGGTGCAGGTTTTTTTCTCCTTCAATTTGCTTATGAGAATGCTGTTGCCCAGGAAAGAAAATATGCTTTGCAGGTATTTCAGTATAATAAATATGTTCTGCAGTCCCAGATGTTGAATCAGGCAGAGTATGAGGCTAAGCAGTTCACCTCAAAAGTAGCAGTCTTTGATGCAAAAGGAGAGAGTCTCATCAGTACCCTGCAAGGAGAAAAACTGTGGAAGCTTCAAAATGAAGATACCATATGCTTTAGAACCTCTGAGGTGGATGGTGTGTTTTATATCTATGTATATGGCGGAGTAAAACAGAATCATCAAACAGTCTATCTTGTGACGGAGACGGACATAACGCAGATTGTGGAGCAACAAAGGCAGGAGCAGGCCTTCTTTCACAGAATTTTTATTTTAATTTTGGTTCTAGCTTTCCCTATTATTTGGGTTTTATCAAGATACTTTACCAAAAACATAGAGTTGGTTAACAACGTAGCTAAAAAAATTGCCGCCGGAGACTATTCCCAGCGTATTGCCTTTGTTGGAAACGATGAGATAGGGGAGCTGGCCCGGAATTTCAATCACATGGCAGAAACGGTAGAACAAAAAGTAAACCAGCTTTCGCATGAAGCAAGGGCGAAGGAGGATTTTGTTGCTAATTTTGCGCATGAGATTAAGACACCTATGACATCGGTCATTGGTTATGCGGACCTGATATACCAAAAGGAGCTTTCTAAAGAGCAGGTGAAATCATCAGCGGAGTATATCTTAAATGAGGCCCTTAGACTGGAGGCTCTGTCACAAAAGCTGATGGATCTCTTTGTCCTGCAGAAGCAGGATTTCACCCTGGAGAGAACGAACTTTCGAGAGTTCTTCCTGGATATACAAGCCGATTTGCAGATGGTATGCAAAATGAAAGAGGTGGAGATTAAACTGGAGATCGAGCCGGGAGATGTCTTGCTGGATTGGGATTTGTGTAAGATGATGATTATGAATATTGTAGATAATTCATTGAAGGCCGGTTGCAAGAATATTACAATCAAGGGATGCTGTGAGGGTGGGGGATATAAACTTTGCTTGACGGATGATGGGAAAGGTATACCACCGACAGAGATTCCAAGAGTCACGGAAGCTTTTTATATGGTGGACAAATCCAGGTCACGAAAGCAGCATGGAGCGGGGCTGGGAATGGCTTTGGTGGCAAAGGCTGCTCAGATTCACGGGGCAAGTTTGCAATTGGAAAGCGATGGTGCTACCGGAACTTCTGTTATCCTAGTTTTTGAAAGGGGGCAGCAGTCTTGAAGGAAAAGCATAGGAATACCTTGGTGATGTTGGTCTTGGCTGTTGGCATAGTACTTGTAAGCTCTCTGGGTAAGGATTTTCTGTTGCAGCAGACAGAGAGAAGAGTATTGAATCAACAGGGGGAATTGGCCGTAGAGCCACCGGTGGTTGGTCTGCAAAGAACGACAGAAGCAGAAGGAAACTCAGCGGACACTATGGGGATAGACAAAAAATTAACGGTAGAACAGGCAAGAGAAGCGCTTGACAGTTGGATGAATAGGAAATACGAAATGATACATGACCCGGTGGAAGGGCAGCTTTCCATGGAAGAGGCTGCAAAGAGCGCTATTGATTGGTTGACCGTTATGGAAAATGAGCTACAGCTTGAAAAACGAGAGAAAAGCATTTATTCTGTCAGTGCAATATTATATGTAGGAGTGCAGGAACAAAATAGGAAGGAGCAGTATCAGGCTTATCACAGCTTTTGGACAGTGCAATTGGTAGGAAAGGACTTGACAGCAACCTTGCTTTTGAACGCAGTATCCGGAGAGGTCTGGAAGGCGGAGGTTGCACTTCCCATAAGAAATATGGAAGACCATTTGCTGCATTTATTATATACCTTTGCAGAACTGACAGGACTCTGGGAAGAAGAGGAGAAAGAGGAGATTTTGTTAGCGAAGGATTGTGCCATTATAAGGGGAACCCATGGAGCAGTTGCAAGGCTGCAGTGTACCGGACTTCAGCAGGCAGGGGTATCCTTGTTTGAATATGAGGAGATACTGGAAAACATTGATGTTATGGAGTACATGAAAATGCAATATTCAATAGAGTTTGAAGAGGAATAAGTTACAACTTTCACACATCTTCTCCATAAATTAGACGCAACACTCGGATAGGATAAACAAGAACAATCCGAGTGTTTTTGATTGATAAGGAGGCAAAAGATGGGTGAAGGGAATACCAGAAGAGTAGGATATGGGAGAAGGATAAACAGGAGAAAGCAGAGAAGCCGGAAGAAAATCCGAAATAGAATGTGCGGGATAGTTTCTTTTGGAGGGCTTCTTATCGTCTTTGTTATTTTTATCATGAGCATCACAAAGCAGAGTGCCAGTCAGGAAGATTCTACTGGCATGGAAGCTATTGAGAGAAAGGAGGCGGTGGAGTATTTACCTCAGAAATCAGAAGATAGGATAGCCCCTGTAACCCTCCAAATTGGCAGGCCTGTTTCCCGGTCAGAGGATGAGGTGTTGGAGAGAATCAGAGAATTAAGCGAGATATCCGATGAAATAAAAGAGATATATGAAGAGTATTCTATGTATCCTCCGGAAATGTTGGCTGCATTGGCAAATAATCCGGAAATGGCAGATTTTGTTTTGGGGTATTTGGAAGAGGAAGCTGTGAAAACGGAAGGAGGTTCTTTCACAAAACAGGAGAAGGAGGAGGCATATCCTCTCTTTTTACAATGGGATAAAAGATGGGGGTATCATGAGTATGGCAACAGTAATGTAGGTCTTTGCGGTTGCGGACCAACCTGCCTTTCCATGGTGGTGTACTATCTCACCCGGAACGAGAACTATACACCAGACTATATAGCGGATTACAGCATGCAAAACGGGTACTATGTGGATGGGAGCGGGACCTCCTGGGAGCTGATGCTGGAGTATCCCCAAAAGTGTGGACTTCGTGTGGAGCAGCCTGCATTGATGGAGAATAAACTGATGACATTGTTAGATAATGGACACATCATCATCTGCGCCATGGGTAGAGGAGATTTTACTTCAGCCGGCCATTTCATAGTGATTTACGGATATGACGAAACCGGTTTTCTTGTGAATGATCCCAATTGTATCGCCAGGAGCCAAAGAACCTGGTCATTTGATGAACTCAAATGGCAGATAAGGAGCATTTGGGCGTATAGATAAAAAATTGTAACAGTTCAGTCGCGCCATTCGCAAAGTCGCACCTTCGGTGCTTCCCCGCTGCTTCGCAGCTAGCTTTGTTCCGATATGGCTGAACTGTTACGAAAAATTACAAAAATTTCTAAAACATATTGACATTCCATAAGGTGGAAGCTGTAAAAGTAGCATAAAGGTAGCCGGTTGACATAGGGGTTACTAATTTATGAAGGAGGATACGGTGATGAACATGGAGTTACAAATGCTTCACGTGCCTACAGCAAGCCTGATTGGAATGTTTTTTTCTATGGTGTTATCCATCGGAACCCCAATTGCTTTATTTGTCTTTCTAAAAAAGAAGTGTAAGGCAGATAT
>CAMAHO010000180.1 GCA_945834545.1 uncultured Lachnospiraceae bacterium
CCTGTACCCCGCGGAAGCTCTGAAAACGACTGGAAGAACAGACAATGGTAGCTACCTACCATTGGTGTCTGGTACTCAGACTGTGATATGTAGACCGAGCCATTTGCGAAGCAAATTTTGCATGGTGAGGGTTCGTTGAGCAGAATAATACTTGCTGTTTACAACAGTTCGTGAAATGCTTGGTACCAGAGGAATTAGCCGGTGGAACTCCCACCATCAGAAGATATAAGGAAGTTGGAGCGTCTATTCTTACTGAAAAAAACACACTATTTAATGGAATGAGTGTTGAAAAAAATATACTTTTGCGTGCTTCGAGTATTGAAAAAAATATATTTTTGATAGAATGAATAAAAAGAAGTAGTATCATCAGAATATCGGTAGGCGGATGGTGAAGATGATGTTTAAAAGAAAAGTATATGAAGAATTACTGGCATGGAAGAAAGAATGGGACGGAAAATATGCATGTTTGCAAGTGGGAGAACGGTTTCTTTTGTCTCAAAAGGATGTTGGAAAAATCGGTTCATTAAAATTGAAACCGATATATATGATTGTGTTTTTGCTAAAAGATCTGTGATAGCATAATTGTTGATGTGATTACATTTTAAAAAGGTGTTAACTGATAGCAATGTACCCCGTAGAAGCTCTGGTTTCTTCCGAAGCTCACAAAAAATAGCTTCTTCCAAAGTCATCTTAAAATGGATTGAAAAAGCAAAGCTTTTATGTTAGCATAAAAAAGGATTTTGATAGCAATTAAGGCAAATGCGATAGCTTATAGTACAGGCAGGAGGTTTTTACAATATGGAACAGTACAAGCAGGAATTTATCGAGTTTATGGTGGACAGCCAGGTGTTGAAGTTTGGTGATTTCACCTTGAAGAGTGGCAGAAAATCTCCCTTTTTTATGAATGCCGGAGCGTATGTGACAGGCTCTCAGCTTAAGAAGCTTGGAGAGTATTATGCGAAGGCGATTCACAATACCTACGGAGATGACTTTGATTTGTTGTTTGGCCCTGCGTATAAAGGAATTCCTATTAGTGTGGTTACTGCTATTGCTTACAGCGAATTATACGGAAAAGAGATTCGTTACTGCTCTGACCGAAAAGAGGAGAAGGACCACGGGGCAGACAAGGGAAGCTTTCTTGGCAGCAAGCCCAAGGATGGCGACAGAGTAGTTATGATTGAGGATGTGACCACCTCCGGCAAGTCTATGGAGGAGACAGTGCCCAAGGTAAAGGGCGCAGCCGATGTAGAAATTGTAGGACTTATGGTATCTTTGAACCGTATGGAAGTCGGTATGGGCGGTGAGAAGAGCGCACTGGAGGAAATCCAGGAGAAATACGGTTTCCCGGCCAACGCAATTGTCAATATGGCAGAGGTAACAGAGTACCTCTACAATAAGGAATACAAGGGTCAGGTGTATATAGATGATACCCTGAAGGCTGCTATTGACAAGTATTACGAGACCTACGGTGTGAAATAATATGATATAACAGGAGAGCAGGAATGGAAGAAAAAGTGTATAAGACCATGAATAGTACAGGTGCGCTTAACATTGTACTTGGAGTTGTAACCTTGGTGGTAGGCTTGACCTCCGGTGTGCTGTTGATTATCGGCGGAGCAAAGCTTTTGAGCGGCAAGTCTAAAATATTGTTTTAACAAAAGGGGAAGACATTTCAGTTGAGATGCCTTCCCTTTGGTTTCGAGAGGAGTAGTGCGAAAGAAAGCAGACTTTCATTACTATTTCTGTCACCAGCCGAAGACGGCGGAATGGAGCTTAGTATGCGAAACAGGCGTATTATTTATACCAACAAGATACATCCCAAAAGAAGCATTATGTCCACGGTTTTGGGAATAATCAGTATTGTATCTATAGGAATTGTGATCTTTATGAGCTATCGTGCAAAGGGGGTAGCTTTGCAGGGCTATGGCTTTACAGGGCTCTTTGCCTGCATATTCTCGCTGACGGGCTTAGGCCTGGGAATCAGTGGGGCTAGGATAACAGAGAGTTTTAAGTTTTTCTCTGCCCTGGGAATCGTTTTGAATTTGGTGTTACTATTATTCTTGGGGTTTTTAGTGCTGGCAGGGACATGACGAGTAAGAAATTGAAATAAGAAGAAACGGGAGTCAAAACATGAAAGAACAGGATTTTGAATTGGAATGTAAGCTGGAGCGGCTTGCTCTTTGCAGGGAGCGCCTGGTTCAGCTTGAAACGGAGGAGCTGGTACATGAGCCTTTCCGGGAGTATTTCAGGAAGGTTGCAGCATTTCTGCTTTCTATGTACGAGACCTATGAGTTTCTGAAGGCTGGGGGCCTCAAGACAGCGCCCGTAGAGGAGCTAAGAAGCAGGAATCAGGCCATGTATGAGGATATTTTACCGAAACAATATGGAACATCCTATGCCAATCCGGATTATGCAGTAGAGAAACTGGGGGAGGATTATGGTCAGGTCCTGGCAGCCTTGTATTATGAGGTTCGCAGCATCATTGGCTTTGTGTTTGAGCAGGATCTGGAAGCCATGGCGCTGAGAATGGAGCTGTTTTTGGAGGTCTATGGCTGCTTTGTCTGTGCTGCCCAGGATGGGCTCTTGCCGAAGTTTGGCGAAATCAAGGATATTCTATACTGGTATGTCAGTGATTATGCCGACGAAGCAGTGCTGACTCGCACAGGAGAGCTGGTTACGAAGGGAAACAGCTTTGCCGCAAATATTATAGAGCAATCGGATTTGTCGGAGGAAAGGTATCTTTATGCCTACGGGGAATACATCAGCGACAATGAGCGCGCTATGGCCAAGTTTCTGGCTAAGCTGCCTCAGGAGATTATTGACCGTATGGCAGACACCTATACAGAGGGCTACCGCATTGGCTTTGAGGTAGGCAACAAGGATTTGGCGAAAAAGCAAATTGTGGATATTCGGTACAGGGTTGGCTTTGAGAGAATGATTAAAAAGGCAATTGAAAATTTCCGAGTCCTTCATCTGGAGCCTGCTATTTACAGAAATGGATATACCCTGCTGTACCATCCTTCTATCTACAAAAACGGCTATTACGGGGCAGAGCCTAACAGACAGTATGACTTTGATCATAAGGACGACAAGGCGTTATTCTTTGATAAGAACTATGTGAATCGAAGGCTGGAGGTTAGCCACACGGCCTTTGAGTATTGGAAGGAGCAGTGCAGCGTCTATGCAGGACCTGCTGTAGTGGAAACCTTTGGAGAACAGGATTTTGAGCCGGTCAATAAGGCGACAGCCCTTAGGATGTCTGCAAAGCAGAATGCCTTATTTGTAGATTTCAGGACAAAGCTTGGGGAGCTCCAGAGAAAGTATATCTTGGAGGAAGAGAGGAGCTTTACTATAATCGCTTTTCCTGTACCGGAAATCGGGGAGGTGTTTGAGGAGCTTTTTCGGGAAACTATTCGAATTAATACGCTGGACTACAAGAAGTACCAGAGGATACAGGATACCCTGATACAAGCCTTGGATAAGGCAGATTACTGCTTGATTCAAGGAAAGGGTAACAACCGGACAAAGCTTAAGGTAAATCTGCACAAGCTGGAGAATCCTGAGAAGGAGACAATCTTTGAAAACTGCGTGGCGGATGTAAATATCCCGGTAGGAGAGGTGTTTACTTCCCCCGTGCTAAACGGCACAGAGGGTGTGCTCCATGTTACCAGGGTATTTCTCAATGGCCTGGAGTACAAGGACCTGACACTTCGGTTCCAAAACGGTATGATTACAGAATATAGCTGCAGGAACTTCCCTACAGAAGAAGAAAACAAGGCCTTTATCAAGGAAAATGTGCTGTTTCGTCAGGAGACACTACCCCTTGGGGAGTTTGCCATCGGCACCAATACAACTGCCTACGAGGTGGCAAGACGATTGGGTGTAGAAGCCAAGATGCCTATCCTGATTGCTGAAAAAATGGGTCCCCATTTTGCAGTAGGGGATACCTGCTATTCCCATGCAGAGGAGGTTCGGGTTTACAACCCTGACGGCAAGGAGATTGTGGCAAAGGAAAATGAGTGCTCCTTAAAGAGACTGAAAGGGGAAGAGGGTGCTTACTTTAATTGTCACACCGACATCACCATTCCCTATGATGAATTAGG
>CAMAHO010000181.1 GCA_945834545.1 uncultured Lachnospiraceae bacterium
TTTTTGGCTGCTTTGATTCCATTCTAAATCAAAAACGATATATTCCATCCTTAATATGCTCTTCCCCAATAAACCATCTTGGATGCAGGTTTTTTGCAGCATACACAGGTGTCCGCCAGCTTTTCCTGTTCAAACGGCATACAGCGGCTTGTTACACCCAGTTTTTCTTTTATCTGATCTTCGCAGGCTCTGTCGCCACACCACATAGCCTTTACGAAACCATTCTGATTTGCAAAATGCTCCTCGAACTCCTGCATAGTTTTAGCTGTGAAGGTGTTGTCCTCCCTGTGCTTTCTTGCTCTCTCCAGCATCTCAGCCTGTATCTTGTCCAGCAAAGCCCCTACTTCCTGCTCGATATCCTCCAGGGCTATTTCTATCTTTTCCCTGGTATCTCTTCTGCAGAGTACGCACTTGCCTGCCTCCAAATCTCTGGGACCAATCTCCACACGAATGGGATATCCACGCATCTCTGCCTCTGCAAACTTAAAGCCGGGAGTCTTGTCTGTATCGTCAACCTTTACACGGAATTTGCTCTCCAAGGTCTTCTTCAGCTCATAGGCCTTATCCAATACCCCTTCCTTTTTCTGCTGAATGGGAAGGATGCAAACCTGAATAGGAGCCACCCGAGGAGGAAGTACCAGACCCTCATTGTCACCGTGTACCATAATGATAGCACCAATCAATCTGGTGGTCATACCCCAGGAGGTCTGATAGACGTGCTTCAAGGTATTGTCCTTGTCCGCAAACTGAATGTCAAAGGCCTTGGCAAACCCATCCCCGAAGTTGTGGCTGGTACCGGACTGAAGAGCCTTTCCATCATGCATAAGCGCCTCGATGGTATAGGTAGCTACCGCACCGGCAAATTTCTCTTTCTCGGTTTTCTGTCCCTTAATCACCGGAATCGCCAAAACCTCCTCGCAGAACTTAGCGTAGAGATTTAACATCTGAATGGTTCTCTCCTCTGCTTCCTCTGCAGTTGCGTGAGCAGTGTGACCCTCCTGCCACAAAAACTCTCTGGAACGCAGGAAGGGTCTTGTCTCCTTTTCCCAGCGCACCACAGAACACCACTGATTGTATACCTTAGGCAGATCTCTGTAGGAATGTATATCGTTCTTGTAGAAATCGCAAAACAGAGTCTCTGAGGTAGGACGAACGCATAATCTCTCCTGTAAAGGCTGTAATCCGCCGTGTGTTACCCAAGCTACCTCAGGAGCAAAGCCTTCTACATGATCCTTCTCTTTTTCCAGAAGAGATTCCGGAATAAACATGGGAAGATATACATTTTCCACGCCGGTCTCCTTAAATCTCTCGTCCAACTGCTTCTGAATCAATTCCCATATCGCATAGCCTGCAGGCTTAATCACCATGCAGCCCTTTACACTGGTGTAATCAATTAATTCCGCTTTCTTTACTACATCCGTATACCACTGGGCAAAATCCTCCTCCATAGAAGTAATTGCCTCTACCATTTTTTTGTCAGCCATATTTTCTCCTCACTTCTCTCTGTTAACACCTTTGCAGCAGGTTTAGTGCCTTCTGTTCTATCAGACATTCCCCATGCTCCTCCAGGTATACTCTCATATCCTCTCTGGTGCCGTACACCGTTCCGTACTCCATGGCATAAAGGCAAATCCTACTGTATCTCTCATAGGAAGCCTTTCCTTTGTTCAGCATCAGGAAGTATTCTCCATCCATCTTATACAAGGCAGTTTCCACCCTCAGTCCTCCAGGCAAAGCCTTGGCCAGACTGATAATGTCCTCCAAACACGCAAAGGCAAAAACTGCCTTCTCGGGCTTAGGGGCCTCCTGTGCTTGTTTTCCTTCCATTTTTTCAATCAGCGACTTTTGTACTTCCTTCAGATAATCCAAAAAAGCCCTGCCCTCCTTGCTATCCAGAGGGTCCTTCTCTGAGAAGGTTAAGAGCATTCCTTTTTCCGGCATCATGACAATCTGCAGATCAAAGGCAAATCTTGGAGGCTTATATCCCACCTCGATAGCAGCCTGCTCCATAATCTCCTGAACAACCTCCCTTGCCTTGGGGGTATGACTCAGGAAATCCTTGTAATCCAGCTGATATGCCTCCAGCTCTTCCAGGGATAGAAAGCACTTTACTGTCTTTTCATCTACCCGTTCTATTTTCAATGTTGTATCCTCTTTATGTTGCTTCTCTCTTCACCTCAGCCCTCAATTCCGGGCTGTCCAACATTTTTGCACTCTATTCTAGCATATAATTCTTCGTCTTTCAAGACGAAGCAACCTAAAGTAACTCTTTTCTTTCAAATACAGATATGGTAAAATAATTTGAAGTTTTGTGTACTACAAGCTATGAAATTAGGTTCTGCCTGACAGCAGCGAGAGAGAACCGGAAGGGAGCAGCCTCATGAGAATTGAAGAATTACCGGAAGAACTTCCCATCACCCTGGTAGCTACAATTGGCCCAGAAACCTTAGAGCTTACCACGGTCATTCAAGAAGCCATTCCCAAAAAGCACCTTGTAACGGCTGAACCCATCTACAGAAATGACAAGATCATCTCCTTTCGGGCCAAGGGACTTATCGTGGATTTAGTGACCCAGCTGCCGGACAATCCACCTATTATTTTTAAAAATATCACCGTGCATCTGATGAAACGGGAGGATGGCAGCCTCTGCTATGCCCTTACCACTCTGGCTGAAAGCAAGGTATTAAATCGACGCGGCAGTTTTCGTTGCTTTGTAGGTATTCCTTCCTCCGTCCAGGCAGGCGGACACTCCGCTGCCCATGACGCAATGATTAAGGATGTCAGTACAACTGGCTTTAGCGTTACCTGTAGTGACGAAACGGATTTCCATGTCAATCAGGTTCTGCATGTGATTCTCAACGACTACTTTGAGGAAACCGCTGAAAGCTTCAATTTTCATCTCTATGGAATTATCGTGCGGGTTGAAGAATTAGAAAACAACAAGGTTGTATATGGCTGCCGTCTTAACAGCAGAGTCATTGGCTTGGATGCCTACATTATGAAAAAAGAAAGACTGCGAATTAAGAAACAACGTGGGAGCTGATGTTATAACGAGATAAGCTATAACATCAGTTTTTTGTTTCATATCGACAAAATATGTGCTATACTATATTTATCATTTTTTATAAGGAGGGTACAAATATGTACAGAGGATTTGGGTATGGAAACAGTATAGGAAATTCGGTTGCACTTGTCTTTTTGGCAATCATTCTGGCGCTGGCTGCGACAATTGCCGCATATATTTTTATCATACCGGAAAGTAAACGAAATAAGTTAAATGGTTTTTGCAAGTGGCTGCATGACTTTTTAAACCTAAAGAAGCTTTGGATTGAGTCTGTTCTTCGCTTTCTTTATGTGTTTGACACAGCATTGATTATCATTGCCGGTTTCTTTACCATGTTCAGCAGCTTCCTAGCGGGTCTGCTAATGATGGTTCTTGGACCCATTGCCTTTCGACTCATCTTCGAAGGTATTTTCATGTTCATTCTTTTGGTAAAGAATGTCATTGAAATGAACAATCGCCTGAAGGGAAATCAGGATGACATCTTTGCCTCAAATACGAATACATTTGCTGAGAAACTTTCTGCCAGAGCGTCATCAGCTATGCATAAGGCAGCTACTCCTAAGGCGGCACCTGCTTCGGTCGCTACTCCTAATGTGGCACCTGCTCCGGTTCCTACTCCCAATGTGGCACCCGCTCCGGTTCCTACTCCCAGTGTAGCACCTGCTCCGGTTCCTACTCCCAATGTAGCACCCGCTCCGGTTCCCACTCCCAATGTAGCACCTGCTCCGGTTCCTACTCCCAATGTAGCACCTGCTCCGGTTCCTACTCCCAATGTAGCACCTGCTCCGAAGCCGGTTGTATGTCCTAACTGCGGTAGTCCTGTTTCCCCTGATTCCGCATTCTGTACACAGTGTGGAACATCCTTACGATAGAGTTATTACAAAAGCGGTTGTGCTCCTTTTCGGAGACAACCGCTTCTTTTATACTCAGTCGAAAAACCCTATCGATTCTTATACATCTTCTCATAATAGTTCTGATATTCACCGGAAATGATGGTTTCCCACCACTCCTTGTTATCCAGGT
>CAMAHO010000182.1 GCA_945834545.1 uncultured Lachnospiraceae bacterium
TTCGCTTGGTTTTCTGCTCGGATACAGTATACCATTTGTTTTGGTTTCATACAAGGAAAGTCAGCTTTCATTTTATCTCTTTCTGTAGACCATTCAGCTTATGTTTGGTGAGTCCGGCATCGTCCCGTCCGCCTTGGTTGCAATTCTGTTAAACATTATTCTGCCGAAACCAAAAAAGACAGCTTAATCGTCCTAAGCTTTCAAACCTAATCTTGCGCACCAACCGATTATTGTATATACTGTATATGGCGCAGAATAAAACAATGAACTGTATAATCAGAAATATCTGCGGAACGGAGAGAGAAAATATGGAAAGAAAAGTAGGTACTGTATCAAGAGGCATTCGAGGCCCGATTATCAGAGAAGGTGATAATCTGGTTGATATCACAGTGAACAGCGTATTGGAAGCCGCTGAAAGCGAAGGTTTCCAATTAAGGGACAGAGATGTTATTGCTTTAACCGAGTCAATTGTAGCTCGCGCGCAAGGTAACTATGCAACAGTTGACGATATTGCGACAGATGTAAAGAATAAATTTGGTGGAGAAACTGTTGGAGTCATTTTTCCCATTCTCTCCCGCAATCGTTTCGCGATAAATCTGAAGGGAATAGCAAAGGGCTGCAAGAAGGTCGTCTTAATGCTAAGCTACCCCAGTGATGAGGTTGGCAACGCCCTCCTTACCTATGATCAGTTAGACGAAGCCGGCATCAATCCCTATTCCGATGTCCTGACCTTAGAAAAATATCGTGAGTTGTTTGGAAAAAATGTACATGAGTTTACCGGAGTGGATTATGTAGATTATTACTCAGAGGTAATAAAGGAGGTCGGTGCCGAGGTTGAGGTAATCTTTGCAAATCAGGCTAAGACCATTTTAGACTATACGGACTGCGTATTAACCTGTGATATTCATACCAGACAGCGCACCAAGAGAATCTTAAAGGCAGCAGGGGCTAAAATCGTATATGGTTTAGATGACATTCTGACCTCCTCTGTAAACGGAAGCGGCTACAATGAAAAGTACGGTCTGCTTGGGTCCAACAAGTCCACAGAGGACAAGATTAAACTGTTCCCCAAGGAGTGTAAGGATCTGGTACTGGCAATCCAGGCTTCTATCTTAGAAAAAACCGGAAAGCATGTGGAGGTTATGGTCTACGGTGACGGAGCCTTTAAAGATCCCCAAGGAAAAATCTGGGAGCTGGCTGACCCGGTTGTGTCACCTGCTTTCACAGACGGTCTCATCGGCACGCCCAACGAACTGAAATTAAAATATCTGGCAGACAACGATTTTGCTAATCTAAACGGTGCTGCCTTAAAGGAAGCTATTTCCAACAGCATCAAGTCAAAGCAGGATAATCTGGTAGGCAATATGGCTTCCCAGGGCACAACTCCCAGACAGCTCACGGATTTGATTGGTTCCCTGTGCGACTTAACCTCCGGTTCCGGAGACAAAGGTACTCCCATCATTCTCATTCAAGGATATTTCGATAACTTTACAACACAATAAACAGAACGATAAACGGTTGCCAACGGGCAACCGTTTATTTCTATCACTATAGCTTTGTATTCATGTTGGCTACATCTGTACCTCTACAGTTTATTCTCTACCCGAAAACAGCTCCAGCTTTGCAATCAAATCCTCCAAAATGTATCTGGAATCCACATCTGTATATAACCTGATTTGTGGTGTATCCTCGCAGACAGCAGATGAGGTGTCTTCCATAACCAAAGGTGCCTTCACATACTTGTAATGACCGCAGCCCGGATTGATAGCCAGGGCAATTGCCGGTGAATCCCCTAAGGACCAGCTTTCTCCCTGTGTCCAGCCTGCCCCTTCGGACATATTGTATTCGATCATCTGTGTAAAGAGATGCCTTCCTATCTCACCACAAGGAGCAATCCTTCTCTGAATCTCAGCGATTCCAATGGTAATTGTAGTATACACATTAGAGGGCACTAACCATAAATCTGTGCCGCTCTGCAGCACCAAATTGGCAGCCTGAATATCGTTTCCTGCATTGAACTCTCGAAACGATGCCTCGCAGGGGGCTTCCCCATGGGTACCAATCCAGATTACTGTCACCTTACCAATGATTTCCGGACAGGTACGAAAAGCCATGGCAACATTGGTAATGGCTCCCTGACACAAAACATATAAGGGCTTATCGCTTTCCTTTTTTGCCTCTTTGATCAGGAACTGTACCCCCTCAGAGAGTTCCTGGTCTTCCTCTAATTTCCCCTTCTGTCCCAGAAAGGCCGGAACCTCCATTTGCATAGCATCCAGAATGGTGCGTATTTCGTTATAACTCTCCTGTACGGAGCCGGGCGCATTAAAATGCTCCGCTATAATCCCTTGCACCAGCAGCTTAGGGCTCAGAAGCGCTTGCACAATCGCAAAGGGATCATCTGCCTCGCAGGCTGCATCGGTATCTATGATGACCCGGATTTTTTTGTAATCCGGAACGTCAAATTGCAATCCATTTTTCATTTTCCATATCTCCGTTTCATACCTTCTGTTTTGTAAGAAATCTCGATGTCTTTATCTCTTTCAATTCCGCATATTGCTCCGACTTATTGTATCACAAGCATAGCTTGTGATCGTCATTCGCCGCTGGCGATGAACAAGCTGCGCTTGCTCCCGCTCACGAATGCTCATTGTACCACAACAACCGTTTTTATGGTTCGAATTTCTTGATTCACAAGCTTTTCCTCAGTCATATCTAAAATCGGTTGCCCATCTACATCAAAATGCACCTGCCTGATGCCGCTGCAACGTGGCGCATCTACTCCCGGTCGTGCGTGATAGGTATTCCAAATATCTTCGTTTTCGTCCTCCACGTAGGCATTGTGCCCGGTACCGTACTCACCAGGAACGCTTCTGGAGGTCAAAATGGGATAGTTTGATTTCTTCCAGTTAGAAGCGTCCAGAATATCCTTGCCTCGCTTAAAAGTCAGCAAGCCCACTACATAGGAGGTATCCACGGCTGCTGCCGAATAGGTAACAAACAGTTTGTCCTCCCTAATCAGCGCAAAAGGGCCTTCCACCACGAAGGTATGATTGTTCTCCCAGCCGTACTCCGGCTTGGTAAGAAGAACTGGTTCACTCATAAGCTTCCAGGGTTCTGCCGGATTTAACTTGGCAATATACAGCCAGGAGCCCAAATCCTTTGGCAAAAACTGTCTCTGGGCCCAGATGACATAATCCTCTCCCTCCCAGACAAAATGCGTCATATCCAGAGTGATGACCTTTCCGGCTTCGCAGATATCACTTCCGTCTGCCCGTACAATCCGCCGGGGCGCCTCCCAATCCTCCTTCACAATAGGATTGCCGCCATCCTTCAATATCATAATCCTGCTCTCCTCCTCAAAGAAGGGGTCCGGAGTAGCGGCGTGCAGGATACAAAGTTTCCCCCCAATGATATGAAGCTCCGGTGCCCATAAAAGGCCACCGATGCCCTCGTAGGTAGTACTATCAAGAATCAGATTTTCCTTTGCATTCACCAGCTCCGGAATGGAATCCGCCTCACGAATATACATAGTATGCTCGTGGTCTGCATCATAGGTAGCAATGAAATAATACTTGCCGTTCCACTTCCCAATGCAGGGGTCTGCGTGGTTTCTGGCAACCGGGAAGGCATAGCAATCCTGATATAGATTACCCTCCACCGGATATTCTCCGGGCGTACCAAAGTCCACTCCCTCCAGATTCCAGTCCACCACTGATGGAGCTTGTGTACCGTCAGAAAATAACTTCTTTGCTCTCATCCCGCAAAGCTCCTCCTTGGAGCCGGCAAGTACCTTCTCCGGAAATATCGTTTTTACATGCTGTGGAGTGAGCAGTTTCTTTTGCAAATAGTCTGCCAGTTCGTCCGGAATCTCGATGTAATTGCATAAATGTGCGCCTTCCGGAAGTTCGTTTATTCCACCGGTCTCCTCTAGCTCCTTACCTTCCTCCCAAAGAGCTCTCAGTTCCAGGTATTCCTCTGTTGGCTCCTTAAGTCCTTGCTC
>CAMAHO010000183.1 GCA_945834545.1 uncultured Lachnospiraceae bacterium
TTGTCAGATTTCCGGATTCCGAGGAGCTTAAAGTACCGCAGATAGGCTGGAACGATTTGCAGTTTCCTCATAAAGGAAGGTTGTTTCAAGACATTGCAGAAGGCGAATATGTCTATTTTGTACATTCCTATTACCTTAAGGCTGACAATCCGGACATTGTAGTAGCCACAACGAAGTACGGGGTGACGGTACACGCGTCTGTGGAATCTGGAAATGTATTTGCTTGTCAATTTCATCCGGAGAAGAGCTCTAAGGTGGGGCTGGCTATACTGAAAAATTTCGTGGATATTACGAAGGAGAAATAGAGTATGCATACAAAGAGGATTATTCCTTGTCTTGATGTAAAAGATGGAAGAGTGGTAAAAGGTGTCAATTTTGTAAACCTGAAGGATGCAGGGGATCCGGCGTTGGTATCTTCGGCATATGATAAGGAAGGTGCCGACGAAATCGTATTCTTGGATATTACTGCCTCAAGCGACGCCAGAAAAACCCAGCTTGAATGGGTAAGACAGGTGGCAAGTCAGGTTTTTATTCCCTTTACAGTGGGCGGTGGAATTCGTACAGTGGAGGATTTTAAGGTTATATTGAGAGAAGGAGCCGATAAAATTGCTGTGAATTCTGCTGCAATTTTAAGGCCGGAGTTAATCAGCGAAGCTGCCATAAAGTTCGGAAGTCAATGCGTGGTAGTGGCAATTGATGCGAAAAAGAGAGAAGACGGAGAGGGCTTTACTATCTACAAGAACGGCGGACGAGTTGATATGCATATGGACGCTGTGGAGTGGGCCATGGAAGCGGAACGAAGAGGAGCAGGAGAGATTCTCTTAACAAGTATGGATCGGGACGGTACCAAAGCCGGCTTTGATTTAGAACTGACCAAAGCCGTATCCCAAAATGTTAATATTCCGGTGATAGCCTCAGGAGGTGCGGGAGAGGCGTCACATTTTTACGATGGAATTGTGTCAGGCGGAGCAGATGCAGTGTTAGCAGCCAGCCTATTCCATTATAAGGAATTGGGGATTATGGAATTAAAGAATTACTTAAGAGGACGAGGGATACCTGTTAGAATGTGAGGCTAGGCAGAATGGCAATGATTTCAAATGATTGGCAGTTGGCATTAAAGGATGAGTTTCATAAGGCGTATTATAAAGACTTATATCAATTTGTCAAAAAGGAATATGAGACTACAACAGTATACCCTCCGTCGGAAGAATTGTTTAGTGCATTTCATTTAACCCCATTACACGATGTGAAGGTGGTGATCCTTGGTCAAGACCCATACCATAATGAAGGACAGGCCCACGGCCTGTGTTTCTCTGTAAAACCGGAGGTTGAAATACCGCCTTCGTTGATAAATATATACAAGGAACTTCAGGACGATTTGGGCTGCTATATACCGAACAATGGATATCTGGTTAAGTGGGCTAAGCAAGGAGTGTTATTACTAAATACAGTGCTAACGGTGAGGGCACATCAAGCTTTTTCGCATCAGGGAAAGGGCTGGGAAGAGTTTACAGATGCAGCGATACGTGCTTTGAATCAAGAAGACAGGCCTATGGTCTTTATGCTTTGGGGGAGCCCGGCAAGAAAAAAGAAGAGCATGCTCACAAATCCGAAGCATCTGATTCTGGAGGCACCTCATCCAAGTCCGCTCTCCGCATACAGGGGGTTTTTCGGCTGCGGACATTTTAAAAAGGCAAACGAATATCTGGTAAAGAACGGGCAAGTTCCTATTGACTGGCAGATTGAGAATGTGTAATATTAGAAAATAATTGTTTGGCAATGGCTACTTGTTGCTGAGGAGAAAAATTTCCCGGAGGAATGGATTATGAAGATTAAAATTGCAATTTTAGGGTATGGAAATTTGGGAAAAGGAATAGAGTGTGCTGCAAGGCAGAATGATGACTTAGAGCTTGTGGGTGTATTTACCAGGAGAGAGCCGGCTACAGTGAAGACTCTGACAGGAGTTCCGGTTTATGCAGAATCAGAATTGCTATCAAAGAAGAACGAAATAGATGTGTTGGTCTTATGTGGTGGTTCAGCGACGGATTTGCCAATTCAGACTCCACAATATGCGAAACATTTTAATGTAGTAGATAGCTTTGATACCCATGCTAAGATTCCGGAGCACTTTAAAGCAGTTGATGAGGCTGCAAAGGGTGCAGGCAAGATTGCCATGATTTCTGTTGGCTGGGATCCGGGTATGTTCTCCTTAAATCGGTTGTACGGAAATTGTATTTTGCGTGACGGCAAGGATTACACTTTCTGGGGTAAGGGCGTTAGCCAAGGACATTCAGATGCAATTCGTCGTATAGAGGGCGTTAAGAATGCAAAACAATATACAGTGCCTATCGAGGAGGCCTTAACCAGCGTGAGAGCAGGTGAGAATCCGGAGCTGTCTACCAGACAGAAGCATACCAGAGAGTGTTATGTTGTGGCTAAAGAGGGTGCGGATAAGGCACGTATTGAGCAGGAAATTAAGACTATGCCCAACTATTTTGCAGACTATGATACGACCGTTCATTTTATTACAGAAGAAGAACTGATAAGGGACCATTCCGGAATTCCTCATGGCGGATTTGTCTTAAGAAGCGGGAAGACCGGCTTGCAGGGTGAAAATAAGCATTTGATAGAGTACCGTTTGCAGCTGGATTCCAATCCTGAATTTACAGCCTGCGTCCTTGTTGCATATGCCAGAGCAGCATATCGCATGAACCAGGAGAACATGACGGGATGTAAGACTGTTTTTGATGTTGCTCCGGCATATTTGAGCCCCTTAAGTGCAGAGGAGCTTCGCGCAAATCTACTATAGAGATAAAGGAAGTAAAAAATGGAAAAAAAAGCTTTTGTGACAAAAGAAATGATAGAGGAGATTGTGAAAACATATCCAACCCCCTTTCATATTTATGATGAAAAAGGAATCAGAGAAAATGTGAAGGCTTTAAAAGAGGCATTTTCCTGGAATAAGGGCTATAAAGAGTTTTTCGCTGTAAAGGCCAATTGCAATCCGTTTTTGATACAGATATTAAGAGAGTACGGCTGCGGCTGTGATTGCTCCTCCATGACAGAGTTAATGCTTAGCAATGCAATGGGAGTGGATGGCAAGGATATTATGTTTTCTTCTAATGACACTCCGGCAGAGGAATTTGCTTTTGCTGAAAAAATCGGAGCCACAATTAACCTGGATGATATCACTCATATCGAGTTTTTGGAGAATACTCTGGGTTATTTGCCGAAAACCTTAAGCTGTCGGTTTAATCCGGGAGGGTATTTTGCAATCAGCAACAGCATCATGGACAATCCAGGAGATGCAAAGTATGGTTTCACCACCGAGCAGATGTTTGAAGGGTTTCAGCTTCTCAAGGACAAGGGTGTAGAAAACTTTGGTATTCACGCCTTTTTGGCAAGCAATACGGTGACAAATGAGTATTATCCGGAGTTGGCAAGACAGCTCTTTGAGCTTGCGGTAAAATTGCGTGAAAAGACCGGAGCTCATATCGCCTTTATTAATCTGTCAGGCGGGATTGGTGTTCCTTATAAGCCGGATCAGGAAAAAAATGATATCCAGTTAATCGGCCAGGGTGTGAAAAAAGCCTTTGATGAGATATTAGTTCCGGCGGGAATGGGTGATGTTGCAATCTATACGGAGCTGGGACGCTTTATGATGGCACCTTTCGGTCATTTGGTAACCAAGGTAATCCATGAAAAGCACACACACAAGGAATATATTGGTGTTGACGCTTGCGCGGTTAATTTGATGCGCCCTGCTATGTATGGTGCTTATCATCATATTACTGTTTTAGGAAAAGAGCAGGAGGAATGCAATTGTAAGTATGATGTAACCGGTTCCTTGTGCGAAAATAATGACAAGTTCGCAATTGACCGTATGCTTCCCAAGATTGAAATTGGTGACTATCTGGCCATCCACGATACAGGAGCCCACGGCTTT
>CAMAHO010000184.1 GCA_945834545.1 uncultured Lachnospiraceae bacterium
ATCTCATTCATCCTGTTTTCCTCTTTTCTCTTTCCAATTGTGTTGTGTGATACCTGCGGATTACTTCGATGACCTGCTTTCGTAATCCAAGGTATTCTTGATACCTACGGATTGCTACGCACTGCGTGCTCTCGCAATCCTACAAAATATTCGCATATCGTGGGACTGTCGTCCCACTTTTATGCTCATATTTTGGCGGGTCCCAAGGTCATTTACCCACCTTTGAGCAAGCTCAGGTGGGTAAAGACTTTGGTACCCTGGTATCATTTATTCTTGTTGATAATCTTGGTTTCATATGCTCCTGTGGCGATATCAATGTATCTCACAAATAAAGAAACCTTGTTTTCCTCGTTTAAGCTATCCCAAAGCATGCTTGCAAAGGACTCCATATCATCAGGAATTTCTACCTTCTTAGGCTCTCCGCAAAAGCTTGGCAAAGGATTGCCGTCATGCATATAAGTGTGAATGAAATGTCCCTGTCCTGCAATAGGTTTGTCATAAGTGAAGGTATAACGATTACAGCAGGAAGGGTCTCCGTCATTGCTCTTTAAAATAGACATACTATAATCAAATGCCCCATCCTCCACATGTAAAAGGCCGGAAATTCTAGGTGTGAAGTTCGGTCCGTCGGGCTCAAATTCTCTGCTTCTTAAAGACTGTTCAAAGGTAAGACCTTCCTTTCGTCCGTCGAAAACAGTGTCCGTCTGGTCCCCATTGGTTACAATGGTTTCGTTGCCAAGGACTCTGACGGGAGCATAGATAATCAAGCTGGGATCCTCCAGCAAAGAGGGGTCGAAGGCCTCTGTGCGAATGCCCTCTCCTTCCGTGACAAAGACACGGTTACGGCTATTGGAGCTTCTGCCCATGATAAAATAAGCAGTAACCGCATGCTTGCCATCTGCTGACCGGCCAATCACAATTCCTCTACCGGGATATGCATTGTTTTTCAGTTCGTTTTCCAGTGAAATCATCCTTTTCCTCCTTTTTTCCGGGTTTGATTCGTTTTGTCTGCAAGATACAATAAAACCGCCCGGACAACCAAAATAATTGGTGCCCAGGCGGTCGGCTTTCTCTCTATTTTTGTACTCCCTGTGGGTTGTCCCACCACAGCATTGCTGTTTTCCGCCAGTCGTACAACTATCTTTAATATGACACAAAATCACCGACTTTGCAAGGAAAACTAGAGATATTTTTCTTCAAATTTTTCTCTTGTGAGAGGTTTGTCAAAGTAATAACCTTGTATATACTTTATGTTCATACCCTGCAGAACATCATACTGCTCAATGGACTCAATTCCCTCCACGCAGACATTCACTCCAATGGCTTCGGCAAGCTCTGCCACCATTTTTACAAAGGATTTTGCGTAGGCGTCTACCGCCAAGTCCTTTACAAAGCTTTGGTCTACCTTGATCACATCGAAGGGAATCTCCCTGATATGATTTAAGGAGGAATACCCCGTTCCGAAGTCATCCAGTGCAAGCTTTACCCCTAATTCCTTGATGCCCGCCAGGATCAACTTCATTCGCTCCATATCGTTGATAGCCAGACTCTCAGTCACCTCCAGGGTTAAGTGAGCCGGGTTCAGACCAGTCTCCACCAAGGTCTGTTTCACAACTGTAACGATATCCGGCTGCAATAGCTGCACTACCGAAAGATTTACATTGACCTTGTAGTCCTTCCCCAGGTCGTTCCACTTTTTACACTGTGTACAAGCTTCCCGCAATACAAAATTACCAATGGGGTTGATTAAGCCCAGATACTCCGCTAAGGGAATGAATTCCGAGGGTGCAATGAAACCAAGCTTGGAACTGTTCCAACGAATCAATGCCTCAGCTCCTGAGCACCGTATCTCATCAGTAATATCAATAATCGGCTGGTAATAGACCTCGAACTCCTCATAACCGTCAGTGGTAGCGTCCCTCATGTTTCTTTCCATATCCAGTCGCCTGCCGGAAATGGAATTGATATCATCACTATAACGAGCCACTCGATTCTTGCCGCTCTTTTTGGCTTCATACATAGCAATATCAGCCTTTTTCACCAAATCTACCACAGATTCGCCAAGCTCCGGAAATATGACAATTCCCATACTCATGGTACAGTAATAATCCGCATCCTTCAAAAACCAAGGTTTCGCAAAAATCCCCTTTATGTCCTCTAAGATACCCTCAAAACGTGGATAACTATCCGGTGCAACAATGATGACAAACTCATCCCCACCCATTCGATAACAGGTATTTTCAATTCCCTGGATTCGAAGAAGGGAATGGGAAATGGCCTTTAACAAAGCATCCCCGTATTGATGCCCCAGGGCATCATTGATGTGCTTAAAGTCGTCCAAATCCATATAAAGAAGGGCGCCCTTCTTGCCACTCTGCTTTGCCTCATCGATGAATCTTGCCAAATCCCTCTCACAGCACATACGATTATACAGGCCGGTCAGATAATCCGTGTAGGCCTGCTGCTCAATCTTTTTCTGGTACTGCTTTTTATCTGTAATGTCATGCAGGGTATAGAGCCGCACTGTGCTTTCATCCATCCAGATGATTTTTTTGGTACTGAAATCATACCAGCGGTCCCTGTCTTTATGATACAGCTCTGATGGGATATTTTCCTTGTGGGTTTCCAGTGCCTTATGAATCATCTCCATGAGAGAACCGTCTCTTATCTCCCTGTCAAAGGTAGCCTGCAATTTTTTATTGCAAAATAACAGCTTTCCTTCCATATCCTCCACATAAATACAGCTGGCTAAATTATCTAAGACCGCTTCCAAGGACGCATAGGAGGAGGAGAGAGAGTTCTTCTGAATTCTCTTTATCACGATATTTTGAAGCAGCTTTACACTGTCCGTAGCAAATCTCACCTCTTCTATTGTAAAAGCCTTGTCCATACGTCTGTTAAAGAACAGTACCAGCTGTCCACTCTTTTCATGTCGAATCAGCGGGAAAATCATGGACGTTTTCGTTCCCCGCGTTCTCATATGCGCATACTCTCTGGTTTGCAAGGTATTCCTATCCAATATCAGAGGCTTATCCGTCAGCATTCCCGGGCGCACTGCCATACCGGTGGTGATGTCAAAGGCAGAAACTGTTCCTTCCGAAAGGTACTCGTTGACCACATCAAAATGTGTTTTCTCATCATAAATCCGAAAAATCTGAGCAGACTGCGCCTCGATATAAGGAGCCACGATGCCCAGGAACTGGTCAAATATCCTCTCCATGGGCTCATTGCTGTCCAACAAACGAACTACCTGTGTGGTGGTTTCTATGGTTCTGATGGTATCCTCGTGATTGGCTTCTTTTTGTTCCTCCGCAGAGTAAGACGCTGTCACTGGCTTAGAAGAGTCTGTTTCCTTCGCCATTCCTTCCTGTCCCTTGGTTCCTGCTGTAGCCTCTTTGCAAAAGGCCTCACTCATATCTTTCAGCAAATCCAGTTTCTGTTCCAGGGCACTCTCTTCTATCTGATCCTGAGCCGGGGAAAGCAAAATAAAATACAGGCCAACCTTCTCCTGATTGAAAACACGAAAGGCAGCGACCTTTCCCTGATTCATTTCCAGATCCTCAATGGCTATATCCTCAAGGGAACCCTCCTCCACTCTTTCCAAGGCACTTTGAACTGCATTACATCCGATAAATCGGCTCATGTCTTTCAGACGATCTGCATCCCCTGACATATGCGTAAGTTTATTTTTATTGGAATCCAGGCAATAACAAAAGAGATTTGTCACATTGGCAAATTCGTCCTGCAGTCTTTGCAAACCTTCCACATTCACAGAATCATTCACAGACATTTTGATGTTCCCTCGCTTTTTATCATTTCGATAAATACACAATACACAAATGCGATACTTAATAAAGTTTACCATAAATCCCGAAACTTGTACACTTCTTTATCTCTCTACAATTCAGAAAAATTATGGTATACTAAT
>CAMAHO010000185.1 GCA_945834545.1 uncultured Lachnospiraceae bacterium
CCACACTCCACGATTCCACCGTGGTCAATGTACATAATCTTGTCACAATTCTTTATGGTGGAAAGCCTGTGTGCAATGATGAAGGAGGTTCTGCCTTCCAGCATAGCGTTCAAGCCTGTCTGTAAATCTCGCTCTGTCTGCACATCAATACTGGAGGTAGCCTCATCCAAAACCAGAATTGCAGGATTGGAAAGTAAGGTCCTAGCAAAGCTGATTAACTGCTTCTGGCCTTGGGAAAGAAGGCTTCCTCTCTCCTTTACCTCCGTCTGATAGCCATCGTGCATTCTCTGTATAAAGCTGTCTGCGCATACCACCTTGCTGGCTTCTATAATCTCTTCCATAGTGGCATCCAGCTTTCCGTAGCGGATATTGTCCTCTATGGTACCAGAGAAAATAAAGCTATCCTGCAGCATGATTCCCATCTGGGAGCGCAGGGAATGCAAGGTTACCTTGGAAATATCCTGCCCGTCTATCAGCACCCTGCCGGAATCCAGATTATAGAATCTGGAAATCAAATTCACAATGGTACTCTTGCCTGCACCGGTAGGACCTACCAGGGCCACACTCTCTCCCGGCTTCACGGTGAAGGAGAGATTGTCCAGAATGGTCTTTCCCTCCTCATAAGAGAAAGTGACATTCTCAAAGGTTACCTCTCCCTTGATAGGAGGCATCTGGACTGCATCCTCACAGTCCTCCACTACAACCGGCTCATCCAGTGTTTCAAAGATACGCTCCAGATAAGCGATATTGTTGATAAAGTTATTAAAGATATTTCCCAGGTTCATGATAGGCTGCCAGAATCTGGCTGCATAACCGGTAATGGCTACAATGGTACCCAGGCTCTGATATCCCATACCAAATACAATCAAGCCAAAAATATAAACTGCAGAGCGCACCAGTACGGAAATGGTATCAATTCCCGGCCATACCAGGTTGCTGTAGGTTACCGCCTTATACCAGGACTTGCGACATCTGTCCGAAAGGACCTCAAAGGTCTGGGCATTTTCTTCCTCCCTGGCAAAAATCTGGGTAATGCGGGCACCCACAATATTCTCCTGTAAATAGGCATTCAGGTTTGAATTCTTATTGGAAACATCCTGCCAGGCTCTTCTTTGTCTGTTCTTTATCCAGAGCAGGAAAACGCCCAGAACAGGGACACCGCAAAGCACCACAAGGGACAGCTTTACATCCACCAAAAACATAAATACAATGATAAAAATCAAGTTCAGGATTTCCAGAATCACATTGATTAAACCGTTGGACAGCATATCTGAAACGGAGTTTACATAGTTCACAACACGAATCAGAATCTTCCCATGAGGTCTATCGTCATAATACTGAAAGGGCAGCTTCTGCAAATGCTCAAAAATGTCCTTTCGAATATCAAAGATAATACCCTGTCCAACCTTTACCATAATTCTGGAACGAATGGTGGTAAAGATCACACTGATGACAAAGGTGCTTACCAGAATTGCCACCAAGGTAAATAACAGGCGAACATCCTTGTTTGGTATCGCCACATCCAAAGCCTTCTGTGTTATCATAGGGCCAAACAGCCCTGTAATACCGCCAATGGCACTCAAAACCAGAGCAATCATCATAGGCTTTGCATACTTTTTAACATAGACGGAAGCTCTCAAAAGATGTCTGAAGTCAAAGGGGGTTTCCAACACTTCATCTTCTCTGTAGGTATTTCTCCTAGCCATGTCTTAGACCTCCTCTCCGGTCTGCAATGCCACCATCTGGGCATAGTAACCTTTTTTCTCGATCAGTTCCCTGTGACTTCCGCACTCCGTGATACGACCATGCTGAAGCACAACAATCTTATCTGCAAATTTAGTAGTGGAAATTCTCTGTGCAATGATAATCTTTGTACAGGGGAAATCCAGATTCTCCAAGCTATGCTGAATCTGCTTTTCTGTCTCCATATCCACAGCAGAGGTGGTATCATCCAAAATCAGAATAGCCGGTCGAACCGCCAAAGCTCTTGCAAGGGAAATCCTTTGCTTCTGTCCTCCGGACAGTCCCACTCCTCTTTCTCCAATGATGGTATCATACCCCTCCGGCATCTTGGCAATAAACTCGTCAGCTGCGGAATACTTGGCAAATTTTACCACTTCCTCAGCCTTAATATGCGTATCTCCAAAGGCTATATTTCCATCGATGGTATCGGAATACAAGAGCACATCCTGAGTCGCCAGACCGATGTTCTTGCGAAGCTGCGTCAACTTCAAATCCTTAACATTCACACCATCTACCAATACCTCGCCGGCTGTGGGTTCATAAAATCTTGGAATCAGCTGAATGAGGGAGGTCTTTCCGCAGCCGGTCTCCCCCATAATAGCCACTGTTTCACCAGGCTCCGCCGTAAAGGAAATATCCTCCAGAATAGGCAGCTTTCCATCCTCATATTTAAAGCTGACATGCTTAAACTCCACCTTCCCCTGGAAACGCTCCGGCTTATCTATGGCATCCGGCTTATCCACAATCTCCGGCTCCGAGTAATAAATCTCCATTACCTTGTCAGCGGCAGCCGAAAAGCGTTGGAATTCGTTCATAATGTTTCCAAGAAGTCTCATAGGGTTACAGAGCGCCCAAATCAGACTGGAGAAAGCCACATACTCCCCCATCGTGAAGTTTCCGGAATCATAAATCAAAAACAAACCGCCTACCACCAGCAGAACCACAGGAAGAATATTTGCAAGAGACTCAATGTAAGGATAGAAGGTAAGCCAGGTCATAGCTGTCTTCTGGTTGGTCTTAGAATACTCCTCGTTGCACCGGTTAAATTTCTCAATCTCGTAGTCCTCCCTTGCAAAGGCCTTCACCACACGGTTTCCGGAGATATTTTCCTGAGCTGCGGTGTTCAAGCTGGCAAGCTTTTCACGAAGCTCCTTATGTCTGGGTGCCACCTTGTTCTTAAAAATCACAATGATCACATAGATAAAAGGGGCTAGTGAAAACAGACACAGAGCCATTCTCCAATCCATAATGAAGAAGTAAATGGCAACTGCTCCCAACAGGGAAAAGGATTCCACAATCGCCCTGCTTACCCAAGCAATCATATGCCTCAGCGCATCCAAATCTCCTGTCAGTCTGGTCATCAGATCGCCGGTACGGTAAGTGGCATAAAACTTCATATCCTGATGCTCTATCTTGTCAAACAAGTAGGTACGCACGCGGTACAACACCTTTTGAGATACATGCTCACATCCCATACAGACCAGGTACACGATGGTAACTCTGAGCACAGTGAGCAAAATCATAGCAAGCAACAGACCGAAAAACAAGTCCGTATGCTCTGATACTTTTTTTAGCCCCGGACCCGGAGTCAAAAAATTGTCAACAATCTTCTGTGTAAAAATCGGTACTACAAGCTGCATGGCATTATAGACAACCGTTCCTAAAATACTAATGATAAACAGGATACGGTAGCCGGACATATTCTCCCAAAGCCACCCCAGCTTTGACTTTTTCCTTTGTTCCACAGATACTCCTTTCTTCCCCATAGATAAATGCTGAAACCTCCCAATTCCATGTATAAACTACCCCTTTTGGCACACTTATAAAATGGATTATATACAACTTTTTATGGAGTTTATTGCAACAGTTCAGTCATCCCGAAAAAACAGACAAATTATGCTCGCATAAATTTGTCTGTCTTTTTGGGGATGAGCTGGACGCCACTTTATGAGCAAAGTTAGCTGCGAAGCAGCGAGAAAGCACCGAAGGTGCGACTTTGCGAATGGCGTCCACTGAACTGTTAGTACAGTGGTGCCGTTCTTTGACGTCCACTGTACTGTCAAAGAGCAGTGGTGCCGCTCTTTGGCGTCCACTGTACTGTTAAGGTGCAGTGGTGCCGCTCTTTGGCGTCCACTG
>CAMAHO010000186.1 GCA_945834545.1 uncultured Lachnospiraceae bacterium
ATGAATTTTAAAGGCGGCAAGGGGATTGCAGCCACAGCAGGAATGGTCATTGCCTTCAATCCCTATTTTACCATTGTGGGTATTGTGGTTTTCTTTGGCCTTTTCTTTACGACACATTATGTTTCCTTAGGATCCCTTAGTGTTTATGTGGTCTTAATGGGAATGATGCTTATCTGTGGGCAGTCGGGTTTGTTGTTTGATACCATGCCTGTAAGCAATCGATATGAGATGTACATACTGTTTTTCCTTCTGCTGCTTTTGGCTTTCTGGAAGCATAAGGAAAATATCAAGAGACTCGTATCGGGTACCGAGAGAAAGACTTATCTGGGCAAAAAAAATAAAGCGGAAATCGATTTAAACCATCAGAAATAAAGGAAGAGAATATGGCAAAGGTTAGTATTTTGGGAGCAGGCAGCTGGGGAATTGCACTGGCCTATCTGCTACATACAAACGGACATGAAGTAACAGTCTGGTCGGCACTTGAGAAGGAAATTGACATGTTGCAAAGCCACCATGAGCACGCAATGCTTAAGGGGGTTCTATTGCCTGAGGATATGGTATTCACGACAGATGATGAAGAGGCAGTGAAGGATAAGGACTTACTGGTTTTCAGTGTTGCCAGTGCATATACCAGAACAACGGCTCATAAGCTTTCGCCTTATATTGCAAAGGATCAGTTGATTTTAAATGTGGCAAAGGGAATTGAAGAGAGTACTTTGATGACACTATCGGACATTATTGAGCAGGAAATTCCCCAGGCTAAAGTTGCGGTAATGAGTGGACCCTCTCATGCTGAGGAGGTGGGAAGAGGACTCCCAACCTCGATCGTAGTTGGCGCACATGCAAAAAAGGATGCAGAGTATATTCAAACTGTTTTTATGAATGAGAGATTCCGCGTTTATATCAGCCCGGATATTTTGGGGATGGAAATTGGCGGTTCCTTAAAAAATGTGGTCGCATTAGCAGCCGGTATCGCTGATGGTTTAGGCTATGGCGACAATGCAAAAGCTGCACTTATCACCAGAGGTATTGCCGAGATTTCCAGATTAGGCATTAAGATGGGAGCCAGATATGAGACATTAAATGGCCTGTCAGGAATAGGAGATTTAATAGTCACCTGTGCTAGTATGCATTCCAGAAACAGACGGGCGGGCATCCTGATTGGACAAGGAAAAACCTATGAGGAGGCTATGGCTGAGGTTCAGATGGTGGTAGAAGGTGTGTATTCTGCAAAGGCTGCTATGGCTCTTTCCAGGAAATATGAAGTTTCCCTTCCTATCATTGAACAGGTCAATCTGGTATTGTTTGAAGGGAAAAAAGCATCTGAGGGAGTAAGAGACCTTATGCTTCGCGATAAGAAGGTGGAGGATTCTAATCTTCCTTGGGAGAATTAAGTAAACTTAGCAAATGAATTTGGGAGATTAAAACATGGAAAATCAAAGTTTTCAGGGAACAAAGGAATATGTTGCCAGCAAGGAATTGATGGCCAGTGTGGATATAGCAATGGCGCTTAAGAAACCGTTATTGATTAAAGGGGAGCCTGGTACAGGAAAGACAATGCTTGCTGAGGCGGTTGCCAAGGCGCTTGGAAAGAAACTGCTGGTATGGAATATCAAGTCTACCACAAAGGCCCAGGAGGGATTGTATACCTATGACACCATACAGCGTTTATATGACGGACAATTTGGAGAGACTGATGTCAATGATATCTCCAAATATATCAAGCTTGGTAAGCTGGGTGAAGCCTTTGACTCCGATGAGCAGGTAGTATTGTTGATTGATGAAATTGATAAGGCAGATTTGGAATTTCCCAATGATTTATTGTGGGAGTTGGACCAGATGGAGTTCTATATACCTGAGACTAAGAAGACGGTGAGGGCAAAGCAAAGACCTATTGTAATTATCACCTCAAACGCTGAGAAAGAGTTGCCTGACGCATTCCTTAGAAGATGTATCTTCCATTTTATTGATTTCCCGTCACCGGAGCTGATGGAAGAAATCGTAAAGGTTCATTTCCCGGACGTGGAGGAAAATCTGCTAAGGAACGCAATGGAGGTCTTTTATAACATTCGTTCCATCAGGGATATTCGCAAAAAGCCCAGTACATCCGAATTGATTGATTGGGTCAATGCACTACAGCTCGGAGGTATCAGTGCTGACAGAATACGGAGAGAACTCCCCTTTGTAGGTGTTGTGGTAAAGAAGGATGAGGATTTGGAGCTTGTCAGACAAACGCCTAATTTATAAACAGAGGTGCCTATGTTTTTGAATTTTTTTAATACATTGCGTGCCAAGGGCTTAAAGGTGACCTTGGGAGAATGGCTTGACTTACAGGAGGCTCTGGATAAGGGACTATGTAACAGCTCTTTGACAGAATTTTATTATCTTGCCAGAATGATTCTGGTAAAGAGCGAGACCGACTATGATAAATATGATATGGCCTTTGAGGAATGCTTTAAGGCGACACAGAGAGAAACTGAGGTAGGAGCAGAAATGCTTCGATGGCTGGATAAATCGGATATGCTGGAGTTAGCTCATGAGGAAGCTAGAAAACATCTGAATGATACAGAAGATTTACAGATCGATAAGGAAGATGTAGAAGAGAAGTTCAAGCAAAGGCTTAAGGATCAGGACTCCGAACATAATGGAGGAAGTTTCTGGATTGGCACCATGGGAAAAACCTCCTTTGGTAATATGGGCGGAAATGTTGGCGGTGTGCGTGTAGGCGGACAGACCGGATATCAATCTGCTTTCAGTGTGGTAGGTGCCAGGAAATATCGGGATTTTAGAGATGATAAGGTCATAGATAACAGGCAGTTTCAGATGGCTTTCAGAAAGCTTAGGCAGTTTTCCAGCAGACTTGATATTCCGGAGACAGAGCTGGATATTGACGGAACCATTGATAAAACCTGCAATAATGGTGGATGCTTGCAGATAGTGATGCAAAAGCCCAGGAAGAATGCCGTAAAGCTTTTGCTGCTCATGGACTCCGGCGGAACCATGATTCCTTACAGCACCTTATTAAACGATTTGTTTCAGGCAATCAATAAGTCCAATCATTATAAGGATGTAAAGTCCTATTTCTTTCATAACTGTATCTATAGCAAGCTGTATAAGACACCGGAGTGTGAGAATGGTGATTGGGTGGATACCGAGTGGGTATTTCGCAATATGGACAGCGATTACAAGGTGATCATAGTAGGCGATGCAGCCATGGCACCAGAGGAGCTGTATTCTGACACGGGAAATTATCGTGGCCCAAACGGCGGTTTATCCGGCTATGAGTGGCTAAAGCTTGTGAAAAAGAAGTACAAAAAGGTGGTCTGGTTAAATCCCAAGATGGCACCCGGTAGAGCACCGTGGAGAGAAGCAGAAACTGCAGTTAAGGAGTTATTCCCTATGTTTAAGCTTACTGTGGATGGATTAAACCAAGCTATGGTTAAGTTGATGGTAAATAAGTAAAAAATCATAGTTGACAATCCTTGATTTGATGGCTATAATCAACTCAAGTTTTATAGTGTGAATGCGATGAAGAGAAGAAGTACTGTAATTCAACTTTTGACAGAGAGTTGCCGGTTGGTGAGAGGCGCCTTAAGTCTTATGGGAATACATCTTGGAGCAGCAAACCGAAATGCATATCGTTGCAGAGTAGGCTTTGACGGGAGGTCCCGATACAGACTTTAGAGTATTGATAGATACTTGCTAAGCTGTAAAGTGTGAGCTTTACAGGAACATTAGGTGGTAACGCGAGAGTATGCTCGCCCTTTTGAAAAGAAGGGCGAGCTTTTTCTATGAGTAAGAGGAACGAAACCAAGCGGCCGCGAAGCGGACATAAAAACTA
Organism: uncultured Lachnospiraceae bacterium; assembly: GCA_945834545.1. Classification (GTDB taxonomy): domain Bacteria; phylum Bacillota; class Clostridia; order Lachnospirales; family Lachnospiraceae; genus Acetatifactor. The sequence continues at coordinate 3,842 of CAMAHO010000186.1, forward strand.
AATGAAAGAAAGAGAGGATAGAAAGATGACAATT
>CAMAHO010000187.1 GCA_945834545.1 uncultured Lachnospiraceae bacterium
ACATCCCTCTGCTCAAGGCTGACAAAGCCTCCAACCTTACCTCCTTCATTGCCCTTTCCGTAGCAGCAGGTATAGGCTAGTTTCTCTATATCCTCTTCTCTTGCTCCAAGCTCCTTAAAGTTTGCCGGCATTCCGATTGAACTCAGGAAGCTTCGTAGTGCCTCAATTCCCTCCTTGGCAGTCCTTTCGGGATGCTCAAAATCCATCTGACAGCCCCACACTCTGACCGCCACCTGCGCAAATCGCATAACATTGTGGGACAGATTATAGGTAAATACAGCAGGCATGGTAACTGCCAATCCTGCTCCGTGTGCACAATCATACAAAGCCGACAGCTCATGCTCGATTTGATGACTGGTCCAGTCCTGTGAACGTCCCACTCCCACGATATTGTTATGAGCCACCATTCCTGCCCACATAATATTTGCTCTTGCCTGGTAATCCTCCAAATTCGCCATGACCTTGACTGCTTCTGTCTTCATCGTTAGCAGCAAGGCTTCAATTAAGCGGTCCGTCACCTCTACATCTGTACTGTTTGTCAGATATCTCTCATACAGATGGGCAATGATATCCGTGATACCACAAGCTGTCTGATAGGCTGGCAGTGTCTGGGTAAGCGCCGGATTTAACACGGAAAATTTAGGTCTAATAGCATCCCCGCTGGCACCTCTCTTGATCATTCCATCCTCATGTGTGATGACAGAATCCGGAGATCCCTCTGAACCAGCTGCTGCAATAGTCAGGACGGTTCCCACGGGAAGGGCCTTCTCCACTCCCTTGCCCTGGTAAAAGTCCCAAAAATCGCCCTCATATAAAGTGCCGGCTGCAATTGCTTTCGCGGAGTCAATCGTACTTCCACCGCCCACAGCCAGTATAAAATCCACCTTTTCTTCACGACACAGGTCTATTCCCTGATACACCAAGCCGCTTCTGGGGTTTGGCATAACGCCACCTAACTCCACATAAGTAAGACCTGCTTCCTCAAGCGATTTCTTCACCCTGTCCAACAAGCCTGAGCGGACAACCGAGCCGCCTCCGTAATGGATTAACACCTTGCTGCCGTCAAAGCGCTTTACCAGGTTTCCGCAATCCGCCTCTCTGTCTTTCCCAAATGCAAAATAGGTGGGTGAATAAAAGTTAAAATTTTCCATAGAATAGTATTTCCTTTCCGAATAATACAATACTAGCAGTCCTGAACCGTTCCAAATAGTTCTATACAAACAGTCCTTCTACCTTCTTTAACAGCTCTCGAATCTTAAGATGCTGAGGGCATTTTCTCTCGCAGAAGCCACAATTGAGGCACTTATCGCTCAATGCCCCCTCCTTCTCCACATATTCCTTAAACATATATTTGGCGTGATCCGTCAGTCCATATACATTGTGATAGGTAAACATATTGAAAATCCTTGGAATCTCAATGCCTGCCGGGCAGGGCTGACAATACTTGCATCCGGTACAATACAGGTCGCTGAACTTCTTAAGCTGCTCCATGGACTCACCCAAGATTTTCCACTCTTCCTCAGAAAAGCCTGCATCTGCAGAAGCGATGGCTATGTTTTGCTTTACCATATCCAGTGTCTGCATGCCGGAAAGGGCGCAGTTTAAGTTCGGATTTCCCAGGCAGAATTTAAATGCAAGCTCGTAAGTAGGCAGGGATTCCTTTCCTGTCAGCTTGCTGTAAAGCTCTGTTGGAGCAGCCAGTCTTCCACCGCCCACAGGCCCCATAGCTACGGTGCCAAGCCCTTTTTCGTGGGCGTAGGCAAGCATCTTTTCATTGCTTCTGTCTAAGAGGTTGTATTGCACCAGCATGCTTTCCATAGGAACGCCTGCTGCCTCAGAGGTATCAATAATATGTTTAATCACCTTCGGGTCATCATGAAAGGAGAAGGAAATATGTCGGATAAGCCCTTCCTCTTTCGCCTTCCTGGCATCCTCCAGCAAATTCTGTTTCATCATTACATTGTCAAATTTGTCTCTTCCGATGCCCCAGAAATGATAGAAATCCAGATACTCTGTATCTAATCTGGCCAAGGTAGTCTCTAACTGGCGTCTGAAATCACCCGGTTTCTTTGCCACCTCTGTGGGAAATTTTGAGGACAGAAGCACCTTATCACGAAAGGCCTTTACCCCATGTCCCAAGGCTGCCTCACTGTTGCTGTTGCAATAGTAGGGGGCTGTGTCAAAATAGTTGATACCGCCCTCGTAAGCCGCCATCAGCATTTCATCTGTCTTGTCCAAATCCACACAGGGCTTCCCGTCTACCGTTACTTCAGGAAAACGCATACAACCAAATCCCAAAGCCGATATCTTCTCCCCTGTATTACCGAAATCACGATATATCATAGTTTTCCTCCTTGCCGGTTACTACATCTAAGGCTCCATATTCTAATTAAACACTATTTTTATGTACCGAACTACTTATTTTTTCGAATTTCTATGCATTTTTTGCATATTCCGTTAATCTTTGCATTTCCTGTTCCGTAATCGGCATAATGGTGCCGTGTCTCTTTTTCAGCTTGTCAAAGGAATACTCTCCGGCAGGCAAAATCCTCCAGGAGCCATTGGAATTATCCTTATCCTCCAGATTTGTCGTCGTTAACGGCAGATACCCCGCTCCTATGGCATACTGGTCTGCAATCAGACCGTATTCCGGAACATTTTTGTCTGCCCAATCTTTTTTGTTAAATCGAAACAGCTCCGGCCCTTCCAACAGTCCATTATCCAGAGGACGACCCGCTGTAGCACTGGTGTCAAGACCCAATTCATCTAAATCCAGCACCTTTTCCCAGCTTGTATAATCCAGCAGATTTTTGGTCTTCATGATACGAATTCCACCGTTCTTCTCTGCATTGTCTCCATCCTTTGAGGCGCTGTAATAGGTATCCCCCACCTTAAGGACCGTGGTATCAATGATTTCCCTGGGCTTTCCGTTCTCTGCTTTGTCCGTCTGGCAGTCAATGAACAGCTTCGTCTCACTGAAATGTATGAAATCTCTGGTGGCTGTGTAATAGATGGCGTTGGGTTTTGCCTTGTATTTGGTATCAGGATTCATTATGCTGGATGCAAAAAAGACGATATATTCCCCTGTCTCCTGGTGATAAATCATCTCCGGAGCCCAGGCCATACCGGCATTCTTTGGTGCTACAGGCAATAGCCTGGGTTCGCCCCAATGTACTAAATCATTTGATTCCCATAACACAAGATTAGAACTGCCGGTAGTAGAGGCATCGTAGTACCCTTGTTCATTCAAAAACCACCCGCCACGATGATAGATACTTAGATCCGTTGCAATTAAGAAATATCTGTCCCCTTCAGGAGAACGATACAGATACGGGTCTCGTACGCCCTTTTCTCCTACAGTACTAATCAATAACGGCTTGGATGGGCTGATATCCTGAAAATGAAGACCATCCTCGCTGACTGCAAAATAGATTTGCTCCCCCATCTCATTATCTTCTCCAATAAAATGGCCGAACAAATAGCCCTTATAGTCCTCGTCCCGCAGCATTTCGGGGGCTGCAAGGACAGTTACCGAAATCTCCTTTTCCAGAGTTTCTCCCTGGTACTCTAAAATAGCCTTCAGTGTAACCTGACAATCCGTCTCTCCCCTGGTAACCACCCCGGGAGCCTTTTTGTCAATATACCGGTCGGATATACAACCGGGGTTACTACTCTCCCAGCGAATCCTTACCCCGTCTATCTCAGATAACAAAGCGATATTTCCCCTGATGGCATCTGCATCAGGAATCACAACCTTGTCAGCCACCTTTTGTAATAACCTTATCATTCCCTTCTTCCCTTCTATCTGCACTTTCACACCTGTTGTATTTTGTTGCATCTTCGT
>CAMAHO010000188.1 GCA_945834545.1 uncultured Lachnospiraceae bacterium
ATTACACTTCATAATGGAATTGTCCATTACAACAGTTTCCGATACTCCTCTGCTTGTTCTGCCATCCCCAGCTTTTCATAGCAGGACACCAATCCTTCTATGGCATCTTGGGTTTTGCAGGCAAGCTTCATCTGCGGTTCTGTTTCGAAGGCACCGTTGTAATACCATATGACAGCCTCATCGAAATCCTTAGCCTCCTCATAAAAATGTCCCAGCTCCACACACACCTCGGAGCATTCCTCCAGTGCCATTGCCTTCATGGCATATTTGAACATCCCTACCGTGTCCCGTTCCAACCGACAGGCTCTGGTCAATACCACGCAGGCTTGATGCAACGCCTCCTGTTCACAGGCTGTATCCATTGTCAGTTGTTCAAAATACGGTCTTGACTTACCAAAGTCCTCCGCATCACCGGAAATAAAGAGTTCTCGGGCATACATTCCAATTAAATGTTTGTTTAAGTGCATTCCCTGTTCTATGTGATACAAAAAGGTCTCAAAATCCCTCTTGGCATGACTATCGTGAGGCTTATGAGTGATCACAATATCCGAGTCATAGACAACCGGAGATAAGATAACTTGCTCGTGGATGGGATTGGTCCACACAAACTGCCGCAGCCTCTTAAACAGCTTTGGCCGGTACTCCTCATCATAGTTGTAGACTGTGCCGAAGGAAAGCTGGTTTCCGTACTTCATTTGGACAATTTCTATCTGAGAGTCCAGATTCTCTTTCAAGGCCCGAAATCTTGCTTTGTTGTCATCATCCAATACCTCGTCGGCATCTGCTGAAAAGATGTAATCCTTTGTCGCCTTGGAAAACGCATAATTTCTGGCTGCAGCAAAGTCCTTTCTCCACGGAAACTCATAAACCTTGTCGGTGTATTGGGCAGCAATGGCTTTTGTGGAATCTGCGGAGCCGGTATCCACAATGATGATTTCATCCATCAACTCTTGATAGCTGTCCAGACATCTTCGCAAAACCTTTTCTTCATTCTTAACAATCATACAAAGGGAAATCTGAATCATTCTCTCCTCCCCGATTCTGTTGTACCTCGCTTCATTTACCCCGTTTTTGTAACCGTGTTGGGCACACAATCCCATATGGGAACATATTAACTGTCTTATCATATCAAATTAAACTTCACTATTCAAGAGAACAAGTAAACTTAAATAGATATAGGGGATAAACGGAACCGGGTAAAGCAAATTGCCCCTTCGATTCAGATTTCCTTGGAGCACACTGACCACACCTAATAGGAGAAAGCTCGCTATCATATGAATAACCAGAAATTGCAGCATCTCACCTATATATCCCCCGCTCGTCATCACAAAAAAGGCGATGCAGGAAAAGCAATGACAGTCCGCTCTACCGTAAAACTGACTTCCTATTAGTTCTTGAAAAGTACAATAAAACAAGACACCCAAAAGTGATGTGGGTTCTATCCCGTTTTGTAGAATCTGAAAGCCTAAAACCAACATGATAATCAGCCAAATGATCCGATAAACCAGACACTCTCTCACATCCTGCAATAAAGCAAGCAGCAGATTGCCCCAAAAAAGGTTCTGCATAAGGCATTCCCTACAAGCTTCTCCTACCCCACCAGGATGCTTTCTCTCTTCCATTAACACTGTCAAAACACAGACTCCCAAGAGTGCAGTCCATTCCAATACCCCTTGCTTTTTTCTTTGCTCCTTTTGGGTAGGCATTAGCAGGTTTTCTACAGCCACAACCATCATAATACATAGTATGCGAAATACGATATGTAATCCTTCTCTCATCGTAGCCTCGTTCGAAGTTCCTCTAGCACAGAACCCTGTACCCGAAAATAACACTTTATTGGATTGGGACTCAGCAATACACCATCTGCATATGGATACAGTTCTACTGCATACTCATCTTTCTCCGGCGTTCCCAAGGGAATCTGAAATAAAAGTGTTTCTCGTTTTTCTATGGCATTTTTCTCAAAAGTCACCCATTGATTCAGACTAGGATCCTTATCACAAAGTTCAACCGGAAATCTAACTTCCACTTTATCTACCTTCTCCGATGCGATAATCTGAAGCCAGCCACTCTCTCCGGTTTTAAATACCGGCTCGTGGGGAGACAATACTCGCTCGATAAAGGCTAAGACATAGTAAGCCCAATATTTGATTTCTTTTACTGCTTTATTTCCTACCGCATCTGTCGCCATGATTGTGATTTTCAAATTGCCTGCATAAGAACGCCCTTCATTCAGGTCTATGGCAATTGCACTTCCATCGGAATGCAATCGTTTGGTTTCTCCGGAGTGGAGATCTTGAATCGCAATCTCCAGACTACCCATACCTGCGCTTCCCTCATCCACAGCTGAAACAGATAGGATGGGAATGGCTTGTCCCAAGGGGATGGGCTGTGCTAAGACGCTCTCCAGGGTATCTGCTCCCTGAATGATGGGAGGCTTTCCGTCTCCTATCAGAGTAATTCCGTGGGTTCTATCGTCACTATCCTGACTTGACCCATTTCGTTTGGCAATGGCTGTGATGGAGGCAGACGGGTAAACCGTTACCTCTTTGTCATGCAAGCCTGCAGGAACATAGAATGCATGGGAGATATGGGTTTTATTCCCATTGTTGGTGCGATTGGCTCCCACAAGCTTCCCATCCTCTAAAAGGGATGTTCCGGTAACAGATTTCACGAAGCTTCCTGAAGGAAGTGCCGCTGTGGAAGTGACCGGTGTGCTATAGGGCAGGGTTACCACAACAGACTGACTCTTGCCATCGTTACAGCTCATCTGAAAACGCATAGAGTCTATCTGATAGGTTGTTGCTGTATCGCGATTGGTATAAGCAGAAAACCCTAACAGGATAGGACTGCCACCCGCTCTGACCACATATCTTTTTGCCCCAAGGCTCTTTATATTGTTGTAGTCCTTTCCGGAGGGTGTGAGCTTACTGCTGAGTGCCATATCCTCCGTCTTTACCTCCATTACCTGCTCATCATCCGGTTTTATTTTGTAATGAATGGTATCTCCTTTTGTACAATTCCCTGCCTTATCATAGGCTACCAAATGGCAATACACCGGCGTGCCCTGCTTTAGCTTTGACATATTGACAGCATCGATTCTCACAGTATGGCTGGCTGCACTGTCATCTGTCACTCTTGAAAAAAGGGTAATGGCAGAGCCGGAGTCAATCTGTGTACCCGGGGAGGTATCAAACCGATAATAATATCCTCCTATGCCGGAGGTTATGGTGGTAACCGTTTCGTTGGAGTGTATTACGAAGCTGCCGGTTGCCTTTTGATACGCCTTAATCCGATTCCGATATACAGTTCCGCTATCCTTGGTTCCATAAAAGGTCACCTCTACAGCCCCGCCTACTAACTCACTGCTCACCTTGGATAGGTCCAGCTTTCTTGGAGCCGCTGTATCATTTGCGGGTAAACCGGAAAGAGTGGTGGCATCCACACTACCCTGCAAGGCTGCCTCGGATTTGATTCTAAGGTACCCTGCTCCATTGTACCCGGTTGCTATACCAAAGCTTTCTTTTGCCGTATCCAACCTGCAATAACAGCTGCCACCCTTGCTTTGAGTCACAATACGACTTTCCTCAGTGGTGGTTTTTTTACCACACAGATAGCCATTGGGATTATCTGTGTAATCTAAGTCCTTATGGGCACAGGTGATTTCATATTTACTGACTGCCTTGACATACAGCTCAGCAACCTTACTGGTCTTGTTGGGAGTGAGTTCAATCACATAATCCGGTACCTCCATCCATTTCACAGCAATGGTGCCTG
>CAMAHO010000189.1 GCA_945834545.1 uncultured Lachnospiraceae bacterium
CGTAGCAATAATTCTTTTTCAATAAGTTCATCGTGGCGATAATAGTAGCGCGGAACACGTTTGCTTACAGCACAGGTAAGCTCGTAAGGAATCGTGCCTGCCAGAGTCGCCATGTCATTAATGGAATTACATTTTCCGAAAATTTCCACTTCACTTCCCACATCTACTGACATTTTATCTGTCAAATCAATCATACACATATCCATGCAGATTTTTCCTCTTTGGGGAGCCGGTCCTTCTGCAGTCATAAGACTACATTTGTTGGACAGACAGCGGAAAAACCCATCGGCGTAGCCATAGGGGATAACACCCATCCTGGTTTTTGCGGGGGTGATATAGATTCCACCGTAGCTGACAGCAGTTCCGGCGGGGTAAGTTTTTATGGTACTGACCGTGGCTTTTAAACTCATAACAGGCATTAGACCTAGCTGCCCAGCGAATTCTCCATATCCATACAGCAGCAAACCGGGGCGCACCATATCCAGGTAGGTCTCGGGATAACAGGCTACGGCGCCGGTGTTAGCGCAATGACAAAGCTTGAAGGGGCGATTCAGGGATTTCTCCACTTCCTCTATCACATGAGTAAAGAGGGAGAATTGATGCTTGGTGTAGGCCCTACATTCCTCACCCGGTTCGTCGGAAACTGCAAAATGAGTGAAAATACCTTCCGCTTCCAATCCCGGTAGGGAGCAGCTTTCGCAGATTCCCTGGATACCATTGTCCAAGTAGGTTCCATCGCAGAGAAAGCCTAAACGAGACATGCCGGTATCCACCTTTATGTGAATTTTCAGGGTGCTGTTTCGCTTTGTGGCTTCCTCGCTGTACTCTATAGCCTTTGCCTTACAGGTGACAGCCTGGGTAATGTTGTACTTGATAAGCTGCCCCACCTGCTCTCTGGGGGTGTGACCCAGAATCAGGATAGGCATGGTGATTTCGTGATGTCGAAGCTCAATGGCTTCGTCAATACTGCTCACTGCCAGATAATCAGCACCGGATTCCTGGAGCAAACGACTTACCTGCACGGAACCGTGACCGTAGGCGTCCGCCTTGACAACCCCCAAAAACTTTGTTGTCGGTCCTACTATGTTTCGTAATGTATGATAATTATGCTCCAGGGCATCTAAATCAATTTCTGCCCAGGTTCTTTTTAAAGTTGAATCCATACTTGTCACCTCGATTACTGAAACTGAATTCATTTCAGAAATATTTCTAATCACAGAAATCATTTTAGCATAGAACAACAATAATTTCATCTGGTAAAAACATATAGATGATGTCTATTTTTTAAGAAGTGTTTAAGATTTTTAAGAAGAGATTAAGCTCCTTGAAAAGCAATTTGAGCGAAAATATAATGGTTCTCAAATAGAAAACCTTTTGATCGGGTACGCAATTTCGATATGATGGGGGATAGAAGAAAGCGAGAGGAGCTGATGTTATGAGGAAGTGGATGATCACAATGTTGCTCACCTTATGCTGCCTTTTGGGCTGCGGGAAGCAGCAGGGAAACGGGGTTACAGAACCGGAGGAGAAGGAGCCTGCAAGGGATTATGTGGCAGAATACCAGTCCCAGGAGGAGAAGGAGCCTTATGCCATTGAGTGGAAGGCTCTGGACGCAGAAAATGCGGAGAGCTATTATCGTCAGGAGAAATACATTGCTCCTCTCATGGAAGCGCAGCCGGATAATGCCTGGCTATTCGATGGAGTAGGCTTTGAAAGTTTCTACTATACCGGTTTTTCTGTTTATGAGGATGGTGCCTGCCAAGGATTTTGGGTTGATGAGCTAAATCTGGAGAGTCTGGAAACAAGGAGAATTCCATATCCGGGAGAAAGAGGGGCACCCAGCAGTCTGGATTACGATGGAGAAAAGCTGTACGGTGTATTTGAAACCATGGATGAGGAGGGCTTTATAGACAGCTCTGTGATGACACAGCTATTGCCGGATGGAAGCTTTGGAGAAAGCATAGACCTTTATGCAGTAGCCAAGGAAAAGGGGATTCTCCCTAAGCAGGCCAGATTTGCCTTTCAAAAGACCGTGCACTACTACCCGGAGAAGGAGGCTGTCTACCTGATTCCCTACTCCGGAGAGGCCCTCTATGTGATTGGTACCGATGGCAAGCTTAAGTATGAGTTTACCGGTTTTGGTGAGGGGAGCAGCACAATTTCCTTATATGCTTATACCAAGCGGGGAGATGCGATATTTGTAGCCTTTGACAAGACAACACGGGAAAGCACCTTTTTTATGTATGAGAAAGAAGGAGCGGTAAAAGAATTGTTCACGCAGCCCGGAGAAGTGAGTCGTTTTTCCCAGAGTCTTGCCTCCTGTGATGCCTATGGAAACATTCTGTATCTGGAAAACCAGACCAACATTGTAAACTGGAATGTGGAGACAGGAAAGAAGGAGCGGCTTTACTGCGGAAGCCAGGATGCCTTTCGGGAGCTAAAATTTATTACCCGAACGAAGGAAGGGAAATATATCCTGCTTTCAGACGACATAGAGGGAATGAGTCTGTGCCTGTATAGTGCATCCGGTCCGGCAGTGCAGGCAGAGATTCGAATTGAGACCTGCATGCGCTTTGACCAGTTCTTCAAAGCGAAATTACAGAAGTTTGAGAGAACCCATCCGGGTGTTACCTTTCTGTATGGGGAGGAATTGACAAACTATGACGAATACGACCTGAATATGAACAAGCTGTATCAGGAGTTCATCGACGGAACCGGCCCGGATTTGATACTGCTTGGGCCGGATGAAATAGAGCGCTTTGTGAAAAACGGTGTATTCCTGGACATGAGTGATTTCATCGATGAAAAAGAGCTGTGTATTCTTCCCGGCATATTGGAAAGCGGACAAATTGACGGGAAACAGTATTTGTTCCCTCTGTCTGCAGAGGTTCGTCCCGTCCTGGTGAAAAAGAGCGTCTGGGATAAGCCCGGCTGGACAGTGGAGGAGGCTTTAAAGCTCTGGGAAGAACAGCAAAAGCAGGGAGGAGAGGATTTCCTTCTGTTAGGTCCCAATGAACGGTATTGGATGCTACTATATTTCTTTATTGCCAACTTAGAGGACAGTCCCTTTATTGATATTCAAAATAAGACCTGCGATTTTGATGGAGAGCTGTTTCGGCGTGTGTTGGAGGTCTGCAAGAGGGAAGACCAGAAGATACAGAGCATGGGGGATGTAGGGTATCAGGACGAAAATGCAAATAGAAAGGCGATAAAGGAAGGGAAGCAGTTGTTGGTTCGACCCCACATGTTCAGCTTTAGTGTCTTTAGCGCCTATCAGGCAGAGCTGGAGGATGACTGCAACTGGGTTGGCTTCCCCACAGAATCCGGAAACGGCAACATGATCATCGGAGGTCAGGGCCTGGCTGTCAACAGCAACACAGAGCATGCAGACATCATCAAAGAGTTGATTAACTGCCTATATTCCTATGATTATCTCACAGAGGATTTAACCTATACTGTCCCCCTGCGAAGCGATATTCTGGAGAAAACCGTGGTGGAAAAATCGGACTGGACAGAGGATATCCTCATTCGCCTTGGAAAGCGGTCTTATTGCCCGGTGGCCTGGAAAAAGAAGGACGGCACCAGCTATAAGAAAGAATATATGGATTACCTGACCTCCTGCCGAGCAGATGACAGTACCTACGATGAACTGCTTTCTATTATCCAGGAGGAGGCAGAACCGTATTTTTTAGACCAAAAATCGGTAACAGCGGTACAAAAGCTGATTCAGAACAGAGTCACCCTGTTCTTAAGCGAGAGGTAGGACCAGGGGGCGGT
>CAMAHO010000190.1 GCA_945834545.1 uncultured Lachnospiraceae bacterium
CCACTCGAGTCACATCGTGGTTATCCACGAAGCATAACAGATGCTTTCCTTTATACAAGGTCCAATTCTCCGGGCCAAACTGCCTCAGTAAAGAATGCACTATCTCAAACATATTCATGGAATTAAAACTGCTGTACAAGCCCTTGTAGCACTCATAATTTGTCACGCTGTGAAGCATTTGGTCATTCATAAGCCGATTATAATCCCCATGCAGCATTTCTCCCACCAGAAAGAAGTCCTGCTTAAGACCATTTGTAAACTCACGAAGTCTTCTTGCAAAATGCTCCGGCAATAAATATGCCACATCCAGACGCAGACCATCTATGTCAAACTCTCTTACCCAACCTGCAATAGCTTCAAAAATATGGTGGATAACTTCCTCGTTGCCTAAATTTAGCTTCACTAAATCATAGTTTCCTTCCCAGCCTTCATACCATAGGCCGTCGTGATAGCAGGAATCTCCCCAAAAATCGATTCTTGCAAACCAATCCTTATACCTGGACTGTTCTCTGTTTTTTAAGACATCCTGAAATGCAAAGAAGCCTCTGCCTACATGGTTAAACACTCCATCCAGCACAACCCGGATTCCTTCCTTATGAAGCTCCCTGCATACTTTTGCAAAATCCTCATTGGAGCCTAGCCTGCAATCAATCTGTGTATAATCCCTGGTGTTGTACCCATGGGTATCAGAGGAAAACACCGGTGAAAAATAAATGGCATTGACTCCCAAGGCCTTCATATGCGGAATCCAGGAAATTATCTTCTCTATTCGATTTGCATAAATCCCGTCATTTTCTCTGGGACATCCACAGAACCCCAAGGGATAGATTTGATAAAACACACTTTCTTCAGCCCACATAATGTCTCTCCTTTGCATTGACTAATTTGGTTAATTTCGATTTCGAACTGACTTCTTTGCTATCTTTTTTATGATTCAGCTGTCAGATTTCCACTATAAAAATTGCAGAAATCCACCTATTCCACAGAGTTATCCACATAGTCACAACTGTCAGGCACAGCTGTCAGGATACCTATCGTTGCTCTTCATGTCCTACTTACTGGTATTTTCCCCAGGAATCCCAAAACAACTCAATCTGGTTTCCGATGGTATTCAAATTGACCAGCTTATAGTTTTCCCATTCTCTTGGGAAAAGCTTGCGATTAGAAACCTGTGGAAAACGTTCATCCAGCAGGGCTATCACCCCTATATCCTCAGAGGTTCTGATGACTCGCCCTGCTGCCTGCAAGACTTTATTCATTCCCGGATACCGATACGCATAATCAAACCCGCTTTCTCCCCTGTCATCAAAATAATCCTTTAAGATTTCCCGCTCAATACACTTTAGAGGCAATCCGGTGCCAATAATAACTGCACCTATTAAGCTGTCATTCTTTAAGTCAATTCCTTCCCCAAAAATGCCGCCTAATACGCAGAAACCCAGCAGGGAATGCTCCTCCTCCGTATCTATCTCCATATCTACAAGGCCGGTAAAATCCAGTTCCCCATTGCCTCGAAACCTGGTTAAGAACAGCTCCCTATCTTCCTCCGTCATAACCTCCTTTTGCACGATACACTCAACTTCATCCGTTTCATAGAAGGCTTTATAGGCCTCCAAAACTCTTTCCATAAAGCTATAGGAGGGACAAAACACCAAATAATTCCCTTGTCTTCGTGTCACAATCTCGTTGATATAAGCGGCATATCTCTGAAATTCCTCTTCCGTTCGTCTGGTATATTTTGTTGTCACATCCGTGCCAATGTATAATCCTCTTTTTTCCTTGGAAAACACTGACTTCGCATAAACCTCGTAATCCGCTGCATCACCGCCCAACAGCTCCTTATAATACTGAATCGGAAGCAGGGTTGCCGAAAAGAGAATGGTGCTGCGCCCTCGCAGCATACATTCCTTGAGGTTTTCTCTGGGATTTACACAAAACAGGCGTACCAACAGCCCACCGCCATCACCCGGACTGGTATAGGTGACATAATTCTCATCCCGCTTATCATATATTAACAGAAAATGCGATAAGTCAAAATACAAATCCAGGAGAACATCATGGATTTCGTTCTTTTCTTCCTCATTTTCCTCCATATATTCTGCCAGAACGCCATATAGCCTCTCTACCAGCTTCACTAGGTCTTCGATAGATGGATTGATTATGACATCCTCATTCTGCTGCCTTAATACCTGTAACTCTTCTATACATTTATCAAGGTGGTAGACAATCCTGTCACCGTATCCGTCAGTCACCAGTTTTAATTTACTATTCACTTTTTTCCTTGATTTTCTGGGCTTTTTCTTTGTTTTTGACACAGATGTCGTTCCCAATGTCATATCCAGCGTCAATTGAAATTCTTGGTTGTCAGCCTCTTGTATTTCAAGAATTTCCTCTTTTTTCTCCCGCTCCAGAGTCAACGCAGACTTTAGTGCCCGCCTTACCTCCATCAGTCGTTCTCTTTCAAGATCCGCACTATACATCTCCCTTCCCCTGTCCAGCAGATTGTGTGCTTCGTCTATGAGAAAGAGATAATCTCCTTTCACTCCTTCTGCAAAGAAACGTTTTAAATAGACATGCGGATCAAATAAATAGTTGTAATCACAGATAATTCCATCTGCATATAAACTCATATCCAAGCCAAACTCAAAGGGACATACCTGGTGTTTTTTTGCATAAAACTCTATCTTCTCCCGGTCAAACGAATCTTCGTGAACTAACATATCATACATGGCATCATTCACTCTGTCATAATGCCCTCTCGCATAAGGACAATGATCGGGATTACACAACATAGTCTCCTCAAAACAGATTTTTTCCTTTGCCGTCAAAATGATACTTTTAAACTGTAACCCCTTGTCTCTAAGAAGTTTAAAGGTATCATCCGCTACTGTTCTGGTGATGGTTTTTGCCGTGAGATAGAAGAGATTTTCCCCCATGCCCTTTCCCATAGCCTTTAATGCGGGAAAAATCGTTGAAATCGTCTTTCCTACTCCCGTAGGAGCCTCAATAAACAGCTTCTTCTGGTGGTAAATTGTCTGGTACACATAAGAGACCAAATCCCTTTGTCCATCACGATAAGGGAAAGGGAACTCCAGCTGTTCTAGGGACTTCTGACGGATTTTTGACCAGGTATATCGATAGGAAGCCCATTTTTTGTATTCCTCCAAGAGATTAAGAAACCATTCCTCTAGTTTGGCGTAAGGATATTCTTCGTAGAAATAGCGTATATCCTCTGTCTCAATATTGACATAGGTCATTCGGACACGGATATTTTTGATCGTATCCGGTAAGCATTGACAGCAATACATATAGGCATAACACTTAGCCTGTGCCAAATGTACGCCTATGGGTTTTCTGATTTTATAGATATCACGATAGGTTCCTTTGATTTCATCAATGGTGATTTCACCCTCATTGTCAATAATCCCGTCTGCTCTGCCCTCGAGAAAAATCTCGTACTCTCCGGCATCTAATACATAATTAAGGGGGACCTCAGCCTGATACTCTGCTCCCATTCGCTTCTGGATGGTCCTGTGAATTCTGCTGCCATCCTGCATGGCGCTTTCTACCATCCCCTGAAAGCGATTATCAATATCTCCTTCTCTTAAGAGGAATTCCACTAACTTGCGTACTGAGATTCGGATTTGTTCTTTTATCGGTATAGGATTTGCATCGGTTTTCTCCATAAGTGGTTATCCTTCTTCCGCTCACTTAATGATACCTACGGATTGCTGCGTACTTCGTACTCTCGCAAT
>CAMAHO010000191.1 GCA_945834545.1 uncultured Lachnospiraceae bacterium
TCAAACTGAATGGTACGATCCGGGTTTTCTGTATGCACATACAGGATGCCATCCACAACCTTTGTGCTGTTTGGCCCCGGGAAGCTGTCCATTTCCTGATATTCCTTTGAATAGTAAATCTCACCCATATAGCTGGTATCCAGAATATTTAGGCTGGCTCCCAGATAATGCTTTATAAACAATTCATAATTATCTCCGGTATAAAGCAACCAATCCCCATTTAAACCTATCAGTGGCCAGGTCACATCAGCGGAAAGGTCCGTGGTAGGAAAGGCCTCATCCCCTACCACTCCTATCATAGCCACCGGAATTCCCTGATAGTAGCCCGGTGTGTTCTCAATGCGATCCAAGAGACGCACACAATAGGCATAGGTCTTTTCGTATTTTTGATGTAAATTCTGATAGCCAATATTGTCCATCACCGCATAACTGAATATGAGAACCGTACCTGCTACAAGAATCGCCCACTGGGCTATATTTCCCGCATACTGGTCCGCCAGCGCAATGACAAGAATCAATAAAAATACCCACTGATACCGCATAATCATGTGGTAATTTAATGCTCCGGAAAGAATCAATATATAATTCACCACCAAGGGAATGAGTACAGCATACCCAAGCAGTACAAGATAAAACAAGGGCTTCTTGTATCTGCCTTTTTGCCTTGCCAACAGGAAAATCGTCCATAGAAACATCCCTCCCAGCACCAGACCTGCTGCCGCCGAAGCGCCATTGTGAAACAAGACCTTTCCCTTCATCAGAAAGGTAAAGAAATCCTGATACACTAATTTGAAGGAAGTCAAAAGCCCCTGACCTGCGGCACCTTCTCCGTTGATACCTTGATAGCTGGCCAGCTCTTTCCCCTGCAAAAACAGCAGGAAATACAACATGACAAAGTAAAATACAATGCCCAAAATACCCATTTTAAGGAGTGGAAACACCTTTCTCCAAACCCCTTTTATGGAGTCCTCCTCAATAAGAGCTCGGGCTGTCAGATACAGGCAAAGCAAAATACTGATTGGTAAATAGGCCTGATAGATTCCCATACTGCAGCCCAGACAAACTGCCCCTATGAGATAGCCGTACTTCCCTCTTTGTGCAATCCACACTGCCATAATAGAAAGCAGTAAGGCCAACATATACCCATCTAAGGTAAACACATAAGCAAAAGAGCAGGCCAGAGCCGGAAAGCTGATCAACAAACCGGAAACCACGAAGATACTGACCTTGCTTCTAAGCTGCAGGATTTCTGTCAGGCAGACACTTGCCAGTCCCAAATACAGCAGCGACAACAGGCTGATGAGCCAGGGTAGATTAAAATAGCTGGAAATCCCGCAGGCGATGGTCAAAAACCATCTTCCGGAGGTAATCATATTCTGATCAAAGTAGAGACTATCCAGCCCATCATGGTTAGGAAGATCCTGTACCATAACAGGCATATGAATAAGCAGTCCCATAAGAACCGTTACGAAAAATGCAAGGGTGTATTCTTTTTTCCATGCCTTGTGAATCCATTGCAAGACCTGCTCCGGTGTCCTCATAAAAGCCTCATTCCCTCTGTTCCAAAAAATAATCTATAAGCTGCTCTGCAACCAGTTCATTTCCCATATCGTTTAAATGTACCCCGTCTGTCGTATAGCGGGACCAACTCTCCGGTTTTGTATCCGGGAACAGCCCATGATACTGGTCAATCACCTCAAGTCCCTTTTCCTCTGCAAAACCGATCAAGGCATTGACATAATCCTCCAAAGATCCGCCTCCGAAATCCCTATCTTCACAGGTTCCTCCCTGCTCCAGATACCAGGTGTAGGTGGGCGTAACCAGGATCATTCTCAAGTCCGGATACCTTGCTTTTATGACGTCCACAGCATACCCTAAAGCTCCTAAAAAGGAATAGGGGTCGTGCTCCCATTCACCCTCAATTTCTCTGGCCATGTGGTAATCATTCGTACCATAATGAATTAGCAGGATATCTGCCCGTTTAAAATCAACCTGGGCCAGCTCCTCTACACGAGAATCAAAATACTGGGTGGCAGGGGTATCTATGTGAGTACTCTTCTGTTGGGAAAAATCTCCGGTTACTATGCTTTTGGACAGGCTATACAGGGAGAGATAATCATACTCTGTCCCCGTCCATGCAGCACTGGAGCCGCCAAAGCAACCGTTGACCACAGTGAGCCCTAAGGCTTCCTCCAGCCTTTCCGCCACATAGCCCTTACTGCCTTCCGACGCCAAAATGCTGTCGCCCAGGAAGACCATTTCGGCTTTTACCGGCTTTTTCCCTAACGGAATCAGGTAGACAGTCACCAAAACTGCAACCAGTAATGCGGCAATTGCCCAACGGATACCTTCATAGATTTTCTGTTTATCAAACTTTTTATTCTGCTTCATAACCCTTTGCTTTAATCAGGTCAATCACTTCTGCAACATACGCTTGACAGGTTTCCAACAAATCTGCCTCCACCATAACACGAATCAAGGGCTCCGTTCCGCTTTCACGAACCAGAATGCGTCCGTTGTCGCCCAGCTTACCGGCGATTTCAGCCACCTTGCCCTGTACCTGGGCGTCAGCATTTACTACAGCCTTATCCTGTACACGGATGTTCTGCAGTACCTGAGGATATACCTTAAAGGGTGCTCTAAGCTCACTTAAGGGTTTCTTCCTCTCCAGCATAACCTCCATCATCTTGATGGCTGTGAGAATACCGTCGCCGGTGGTGGCATACTTCTTAAAGATGATATGGCCGGACTGCTCGCCGCCTAAGCGGTAGCCATTGGTCACCATGTTTTCATACACATACTTGTCGCCCACAGCTGTCTTTTCGTAATCGATTCCCACTGCGTCAAAGGCCTTGTATAAGCCAAAGTTACTCATGACTGTGGTTACCACCTTATTGCCATAGAGCTTTCCTCTTTCCTTCATGTAGCAACCGTAGATATACAGAATTGCATCACCGTCTACCAGCTCACCCTTTTCGTCCACACAAAGACATCTGTCAGCATCCCCATCAAAGGCAAAGCCGCAGTCTAACTGGTTCTCCACGACAAATTTCTGTAAGCCCTCAATGTGCGTAGAACCGCAGTTGGTATTAATGTTGGTTCCGTCCGGCTGGTTGTTTATCACATAGGTTTTTGCCCCTAACGCATCAAATACATTCTTGGCAATGGTCCAAGCGCTTCCGTTTGCACAGTCTAAGCCAATCTTTTTGTCTCTGTAGGACCTGGTAGCCAGGGAAATCAGATATCCTACATAGCGATTTCTTCCGGCAGCGTAGTCTACCGTACAGCCAATGTCTTCCTTCTTCGCATAGGGCACCTCACCGGAAATGCCATCCAGATACTCCTCAATCTTTAGAATGGTAGCCTCATCCATCTTCTCACCGCCAGAGTTAATCAGCTTGATTCCATTGTCATAAAAGGGATTATGGCTGGCGGAAATCATAATACCCCCGTCAAAATCCTCCGTTCTTGTCACATAGGACACGCTGGGTGTGGTGGTGACATGCAGCAAATACGCATCTGCCCCGGAAGCGGTCAGGCCTGCCACCAAGGCATACTCAAACATGTAGGAGGAACGCCTGGTATCCTTACCAATTACCACCTTACACTTGGTTCCGTCCTCATGTCTGTAATACCAACCCAGAAAACGACCTATCTTATATGCATGCTCTGCAGTGAGGTTCACATTTGCTTCCCCACGAAACCCATCTGTACCAAAATACTTGCCCATACAGTATCTCC
>CAMAHO010000192.1 GCA_945834545.1 uncultured Lachnospiraceae bacterium
GTCCCCAGGACCACCTAGCTGAACGGAGATGGAGGGATTTGAACCCTCGCACCGGTCACCCGGCCTATCGCATTTCGAGTGCGACCTCTTCAACCACTTGAGTACATCTCCAAGAACCGATTTATTCTACCATAAGAACGGTTTAAAAACAAGTATTCTAAAATGAAATACATTTACATTCTTCCATTTGTAACTTATACTCTAAATAGATTCTCTCGTATATTACGCAAAATTATTTCCATACTATATGATACAAACATAGGAGGTTACCATCATGAAAATTATGTTTTATGACACAAAACCCTACGACAAGGAATCCTTTGAAAGGGTACTTCCAAGCTATCCGGAAGTGGAGATGCATTTCATCAAGCCTGATTTGGATAAACGTACTGCAGCCCTTGCAGAAGGGTTTGATGCTGTATGCGCCTTTGTGAGCTCTGATATAGGCACCGAAACCTTACAGGTATTAAGCAAATGCAAGGTCCGCCTTGTTCTTCTTCGATGTGCCGGTTTCAACAATGTTGATTTAGACACCGCTAGGGAGCTTCATATTGAAGTGCGACGAGTTCCCGGCTACTCACCGGAGGCTGTAGCGGAGCATGCCATGGCCTTAGCCCTTGCCTGCAACAGAAGACTTTATAAGGCCTACAATAAGGTCCGTGAAAACGACTTCAGTTTAAATGGTCTCATGGGCTTTAACTTCCACGGAAAGACTGCCGGCATCATCGGCACCGGCAAAATAGGTGCCGCTATGTGCCATATCTGCAGAGGCTTTGGCATGAAGATTTTAGCCTACGATGTGTATCCAAATGACTCCTTAAAGGATTTTGTGACCTATGTCTCCCTGGAGGAGCTGCTTCATGACAGCGACTTAATTTCCCTTCACTGTCCGCTGATGGATTCCACCCATCATATGATAAACATCGAATCCATAAAGCAGATGAAGGATGGTGTCATCTTAGTCAATACTTCCAGAGGTGCCCTAATTAAAACAGATGACCTAATTGAGGGAATCCGTCTTCATAAATTTGCAGGGGTAGGTCTGGATGTATATGAGGAAGAAGCCGGCAATGTTTTTGAGGATCGTTCCGACGAAATCCTGAAAACCTCTGTCACTGCCAGACTTCTCTCCTTCCCCAATGTCATGATTACCTCCCATCAGGGATTTTTTACCTTCGAGGCCCTCTCAGCCATAGCAGAAACCACGTTACAGAATGCCATGGACTGCACAAAGGGAGTAAGCGGACCTAATCTGGTTGGTTAACCTGCTGCCTTGTCCGATACGATATTGTTAATCCACACGCCCTTCTTTACCAGAATGAAACCAAGAATACACTTGATGATATTCACTAAATTCACACAAAGATATAGCGGAACAATGGGCATAGGCGTGAAACGGCTTAACACATATGCTATGGGCATACTCAGCACCCATAGATAAACACTGTCAAACAAAAATGTAATCACTGTCTTGCCACCGGAACGAAGGGTAAAGTAAGAGGAGTGCATAAAGGCATGCATAGGCATGCAAATCGCTCCCACCTGGATAAAGCTGGTGGCAAGTTGTTTTACGCTATCCTCTGTGTTGTAAATCTGAGGGAACAAGGGCGCCAGCGCAAATAGTATGGCTCCAATAACGGTGCTGGTGAATACAGAAAAAGCAATTAGCTTCACATCCGTATCCATAGCCTCCTCCATCTTGCCGGCTCCTAACAGCTGGCCGACCACAATGGAAACCACCGTGCCCATTGCCATAAAGACAATGTTAAACAAATCCACTATGGTATTGGAGATATTCATTCCCGCCACCACATCCAAACCTCTCACAGAATAGCACTGCATCAAAGATGCCATGCCGGCAGCCCACAGAATCTCATTAATCATCAAGGGTGTTCCCTTTACAACTATTTTCCATACCAGATTTCCCGGAATCGAGAGCTTTTTGTACGCACCTGCAATAAACTGCATTTTTTCCTGATGCAGATGTGTCCAGATCAGTACAATAAACATCTGCACATACCTGGAAATCACCGTAGCCAGAGCAGCGCCCACAACGCCTAAGGCCGGAAGTCCCATTTTCCCGAAAATCAAAAGATAATTCAGTATCAGGTTCACAAAGACAGCCACCACACCAGCCATCATAGAAATAACCGTCTCCCCGCATTCTCGCACCGTACTGGTATAAGATGCCTCTACGCAAAAGGGAAGTAACCCAAACAACATCACCGCCAGATAACTCCGACCATATTCCAAAGTACTGCCAAGAGCAAGTGTGCCCTGTTCTTCATGTAAATACAGCATAATCAAGTCCGCATCCCAAAAGTGAAAAATCAGTCCTCCCACCACTGTGATGCCCAGACAAATATACAGTTTAAATCGAAAGGTATTCCGGACACCTTTGTAATCTTTGCAGCCAAAATACTGTGCTCCAAAGATGCCCGCACCGGACACAGCACCGAAAATAGCCAGGTTGAAGACCAGCAACAGCTGGTTCACAATAGCGATACCGGACATCTGCTCTGTACCGATTCGCCCTACCATGATGTTATCCAAAAGACCTACGAAATTGGTTATACCGTTCTGAATAATCATGGGAACAGCTACCGTTAATACCATTTTATAAAATGCTTTATCTCCAATTAATTTCTTCATCATACTTCTCATCTCTCTCCTCACTCGATCCCCCGCAAGGAAACCGGGATACCACGCCTCTTTAGCAAATCACAAATCTCTTCCAGTTCCTCCTTTGTAAACGCAGCATAGCCCTTGCTAAGCACATTTTCATTCTCTCGATAGGATTGTAGATAGTAGGCTCTGCACCCCTCAAGCCAGGTCGCAATATCCGCGAACTCCTCTTTGATATGAATCCCTTTCACCACAGTGGTTCGGAATTCGTACATTCCGCTCCATCCCTTTAGCATATCCACGCTTTGCCGCACCTGCGTCAGAACATTCTCTCTCCCCGCAGCAGTTGCATAGTGACATGGCGCGGCTTTTATATCCATGGCTACATAGTCCAATACCCCAAGACTAAGCAATCTGGCTAGCACCTCCGGTTTACCGCCGTTGGTGTCCAGCTTCACCAAATACCCCATCTCCTTCACCTTTCGGATAAATTCCTCCAATCCCGGTTGAAGAGTCGGTTCTCCTCCTGTTATGCACACCCCCTGCAATACCGTTCTTCTTTTTTGCAGGAACCCTAGGATCTCCTCTTCCTGAAGCGGTGCCTCTCCCAACATCTCCAGCAAATCCTTGTTATGACAGAAGGGACATCTGAAATTACACCCACCAGTAAATAAAGTAGCCGCCACATGCCCCGGATAGTCCAATAATGTAGTCTTATTCAATCCATAAAAATCCATAAGCCTATCCTCCTCCACCAATTCTTCCTACTCTCTTTAAAACAGTACGGAATATCAGTATACTTTCAAAATACTCTTTTGGCAAGTGTCGAAAAATGTGATATCATATATCAACAGTTCAGCCATAACCGATAAGCCGGAACGATTATGCTCGCATAAATCGTTCCGACTTACCGGTTATGAACTGAGCGCCCTCTTATGAGCAAAGTTAGCCGCGAAGCGGCGGGAAAGCACCGAAGGTGCGGCTTTGCGAATGGCGCGAGCTGAACTGTTGTAGGTTCGGGCCGCGCGAATGGCGC
>CAMAHO010000193.1 GCA_945834545.1 uncultured Lachnospiraceae bacterium
GCACCTTCGGTGCTTCCTCGCTGCTTCGCAGCTTCCTTTGCTCATAATCGGGTGCTCATCTCATAACCTGTACAACAGGCGTATTTATGCAAGTATAACAAGCCTGTTGCACAGGTTATGGCTGAACTGTCGCACGAAATCGAGATTAAGAGTTGAAAAAAATAGCTCCCTTTGGTTTACTTTAGTGTTTTGGAATGATACAATTAAACAATATCGAAATCTTTCGTAAGGTGGAATGAATATGAATAAATTGGAAAAGAAATTTGGAAAATATGCCATACCTAATTTGACACTAATATTGATATGCTGTTACATTGCCGGATATTTGATGAAATTAATCAATCCGTCCACACAGTTTCTGACCTTCTTGACTTTGGACCCGGAACGGATACTGCACGGACAAATCTGGAGGTTGTTTACCTGGCTGATTGTACCACCGGACACGTTGGACTTTTTTACCATCATCATGCTGTTTTTTTACTACAGCATCGGCACTTCCGTGGAGAGAACCATTGGTACTTTTAAGTACAATGTCTATATTTTCACGGGTGTTTTTCTGACTATCATAGCCAGCTTTCTGTGTTACGGGCTGACCTATTTCTTTCCTGACACCATCCCGGATACAGCGCTGCTGTACTGGGCAATTAATGCAAAGGATACTACGGATGTGGTTTCCTACGCTGCATTGTGGGGGTCTATGTTCTTTAGCACCTATTATATTAACATCTGCATTTTTCTGGCCTTTGCAATTTATTATCCTAATATGCAGGTTTTGTTGATGTTCATTATTCCAATCAAGGTAAAGTGGATGGGAATACTGGATTTGGTATTGCTGGTGTATGAGTTTCTTATGGGAAATGTGTTTCAGAAGTTCGCCATCGGAGCAGCATTGCTAAATGTGTTGATTTTCTATCTGCAAACCAAGAATCTATACCATTTAAGGCCGAAGCAGATTAAGAGACGAGAAGAGTTTAAGAAGCAGGTGAAGATCAGGCCGGCTATAACAAAGCATAAATGTGCAGTTTGTGGGCAGACAGAGGAGTCCAATCCCAATTTGGAATTCCGTTTTTGCTCCAAGTGCAATGGCAATTACGAGTATTGCCAGGAGCATCTTTTTACCCACGAGCATGTAAAATAAATACGCAAATCCCTGACAATTACAAGAAATGGGAGAATGCATTGTAAGATTATAAGAAATGAGGATATGTCTTTGAATAAGGAAGTTCAGTTTGCAAAGATTCTAAAGGAAGTGAAGGAGCTTGGCAGGAGCCAAGGCAATATGCTGCAGGAGGCTCAGGTAATAGAGGCCTTTGAACCTCTAAATCTAAGTAATGAGCAGCTGCAGATGGTATATGACTATCTGCTCCAAAATAAGATTGGCTTGGGAATGCCTCTCCAGGCAGAAGAGTTTCTATCCGACGAGGAGAAGAACTATTTAGATATTTATATGGAAGAATTAGCTGCTCTGGAACAGGTAAGCCAGGGAGAGCGGGAGGCACTTATTATTCAGGCAATGGCTGGGGAGGAGCTGGCGAAGGAAAGATTGATTCAGGCTTTTCTGCCGGATGTGGTGGACATTGCCAAGCTGTATGCCGGTCAAGGAGTCTATTTGGAGGACTTAATCGGCGAAGGGAACCTGGCGCTCATCACAGGCGTGGAGCTTGTGGGTAGTCAGGAAACGCCGGCGGAAGCCTCCGGCATGCTGGTCAATCTGATTATGGAGGCTATGGAGAGATATTTGGAAGAAAGCGCAGCTGCAAAGGCAGAAGATGAGAAAATCTTACGGAAGGTAAATGAGGTGGCAACAAAAGCCCATGAGCTGGGAGAAGAACTGCAACGCAAGGTATCGGTGGAGGAGCTTTCTAAGGAATCGAAGCTGTCCAAAAAAGCGATTCAGGATGCCTTTCGAATAAGCGGATATCAGATTGAGGATATTGAAGGATGATAAACGAAAAAACAGTTTATGAAGATTATAAGTATTCTATGCAGGATGTAGGGAATCTGTATCTCGGAGCGAAATACACCTTTTCAGAGATTTTGCAAGACGAAACGATATACTTTAAATACCGTATGCTGGTGAATCAGCACGTTCTGAAGGAAGCGGACCCGGAGGACAGTCTGGAAACGCACTTTTATTATTTGAGTCCTGACAGCTTTCTGGTGTCCTTGTACAAACAAACCAAAACAAAGATAAAGGTTAGCATCCTGGAAACCAAGAAAGGCTTGTTTCAAAAAACGGGAAAAAGAGTTTACACGACCAAGGTGTTTCCGGTGGAGAAGCTGGTTGCCATCCCTGTCACCGAAAAGGAAAAGCTTGGTATCGTGATACAGGAAATATCCATGAGCAAATTTGCTCTGATGACGATATAGGAGGTAAGCATGAGAATAGAAGATGTAACAGCATATGAACTGATTGAGAAATATAATATTAAGGACTTGGACAGTGTAGGTTACCTGCTCAGGCACAAAAAAACCGGAGCAAGAGTTGCCCTGCTTTCCAATGATGATGAAAACAAGGTGTTTTACATCGGATTCCGTACGCCGCCGAAGAATTCCACCGGAGTGGCCCATATTTTGGAGCATTCCGTTCTCTGCGGTTCCAAGAATTTCCCCTTAAAAGATCCCTTTGTTGAGCTGGTAAAGGGCTCCTTAAATACTTTTTTAAATGCCATGACCTATCCGGATAAGACCGTATATCCGGTAGCCAGCTGCAATGACAAGGATTTTCAGAATCTGATGCATGTGTATTTGGATGCTGTATTTTATCCCAATATTTATACCAACAAGAGTATTTTCAGACAGGAGGGCTGGCACTACGAATTAGAGGAGGGCAAGCTCTCAATCAATGGTGTTGTTTACAATGAAATGAAGGGAGCCTTTTCTTCGCCGGATGATGTCTTAGACCGGGAGATTATGAACGGCCTCTTCCCGGATACGGCCTATGGGGTGGAGTCAGGGGGAGACCCGGATTGCATACCGGAGCTTTCCTATGAGGAGTTTTTGGAGTTCCACAAAACCTATTATCATCCTTCCAACAGCTATATCTATCTGTATGGAAACATGGATATGGCAGAGAAGCTTACATTTCTGGATGAGGAGTATTTGTCGAAGTTTGATTTCCTCAGTGTTGAGTCAAGCTTACACACCCAGGAGAGCTTTGAGGCGCCAAGATACGTGGAGAAGGAATGTCCCATTGCAGAGGGCGAAAAGAGCGAGGACAATACCTTCTTATCCTCCACCTATGTAGTAGGAAACAGCTTGGACAGAAAGCTGTACATCGCTTTGGAGGTGCTGGAGGAGGCAATTCTATCTATGCCGGGAGCTCCCTTAAATCAGGCATTGATTGACAATGGCATCGGTCAGGATGTGTACAGTGTATATAATAATGGTATTAAGCAGCCTTATTTTGGGGTTGTGGCAAAGGGTGCCGGCCTGGAGAAAAAGGACGATTTTTTACGTATTATAAGAGAAACACTGACAAGCCTTGTTCAACATGGTATCAATAGGAAATCCTTGCTGGCTGTGATTAACCGCATGGAGTTTCGGTACAGGGAAGCGGATTTTGGGTCCTATCCAAAGGGGCTGATGTATGGCTTGCAGATGCTGGACAGCTGGCTTTATGACGATAAGAAGCCATTCATCCATATTG
>CAMAHO010000194.1 GCA_945834545.1 uncultured Lachnospiraceae bacterium
TTATGAAAGAGTTAGGAAAGATCATCGCAAAGAACAGAAAAGAAAACAAAATGAAGCAGGGCGAACTTGCAAAGAAACTGGAAAGCTATGATATTTTTGTAAAGCAGAACACAATCAGTGCATGGGAATCCGGCATTACACAGCCTAGTGCCAGACAGCTTCTGGCCATCTGTGAAATACTTGATATTTATGATGTTTATACGGAGTTTATTGGACAGAATCCAATCAATCCTTTCCGTAACCTGAATGAAGAAGGAATCAACAAAGTCATGGACTATATCCGCCTGTTGGAAAAATCCGGCGATTATAAACTGGCAGAGATTATCCCGATTCACGTTATCAGAGAACGCAAAGTATTCTACACAACTGTTTCCGCCGGTACCGGTTCCTTCCTGGATGGAGAAGATTATGAAATGTACTCCTCTCCCGACATCCCAGAGGAAGCAACCTTTGGAGTGCATATCAGTGGTGACAGTATGGAACCCCGCTACCACAATGAGGATCTTGTCTGGATCGAACAGACCGAACAGCTTAACGATGGAGAAATCGGCATCTTCTACCTGGACGGAAATGCTTATATCAAGAAATTCCAGAATAACAGAAAAGGAACCTATCTTATTTCTCTTAATAAGAAATACGATCCGATTCCCATCACAGAAAACAGTTCCTTTAAGATTTTTGGCCGCGTACTGTCTTAGTCCGTTTTATTGTACAGCAAACCTGATAGGCTATACATGGTAGGAGGCGGAGTAGCCGCTTTTCCTCTGTTTTCGATATTTTTGTAAAGGGGGATTGCAGACATGAGCACAGAATCTTTGACCAGCAAAGTGTACGAAGCAAGGGTTGATCTGGGTATTACTCAACAGCAGCTTGCGGATGCTACCGGTATTAGCGTTAGAACCATTATAAGTATTGAGAAGGGACACCAGTTCCCAACGCTATTATCGGCAATGAGGATTGCACACTACTTCTCTCTTTCCGTAGACCAATTATTTGAGTATAAATGTGATGACTACACCGGAAAGGAGAACACCAATGACAAAAGATGAATTCATTACACTTATCAAAATAGCAGAGGCAATTATGAAAATAGACCAGGCATGCCGGTCACTTACAAATTTCGGATTAGACGAAGGACAGTGCAACGATGTATTCCTATTATGGACCTTGTTACAGGATAACTCAGCACCCAAATACAGAATGGAAGGTAACACAGAATTGGAAATGCAGAGCTATCGTGCTTTCTCTCAGATTTTGGAAAGCACCACACTGACTCCGGAAGAGAAATACTCCCTCCTAACATCAGATGAAAGGGATGATACGAATGGAAAACAATAAAACAATCACTTTCCAAACCATTGCCGTAGATTTTGACGGCACTCTCTGTTTCAGCAAGTGGCCGGATTGCGGTCAGCCGAATCAAGCCCTGATTACCTATCTTCAGGAATGGAGAAAAAATGGCAACAAACTAATCCTCTGGACCTGCCGAGCCGGAGAGGCTTTGTCGAAAGCGGTCGAATGGTGCCGGGAACAAAATCTTGAATTTGATGCAGTAAACGACAATCTCCCGGAGATCATAGAACTCTACGGAAACAATAGCCGCAAGATCACCTGCGACTACTATATTGATGATCGGATGTTACTTCCGGAATTTGCAAAGGCATAGTACCGTGATTGGTGCTATGCCTTTTCTTATTACCTAATTGCTGCTTTTCGCAGCATATATAATATTTTCTTGCATTTTTGCAGCAATCATTGTATAATCATTGTGAAGGAGAATGCCATGAATAATCCAGGTCAATATTTGAAATCTCTTCGCGAAAAGCTTGGTCTTGGTGTAAAGGCTGTGTATTCCAAAACAGGAGTGGGCGATTCTACAATCCGTCGTATAGAAGAGGGAATCACAAAGAATCCTCCTGCAACTCAACTAAAAGCTTTAGCGAATTTTTATGGAATAGATGTAATTGAACTATATAAAGCATATGGATATCTGGATGAGGATGATCTTGAAAGAAAGACTGTATGTTTTGAAAATTCAGAGTTTTTAACAGATGAAGCTATTGCTTCAATACAAGAACTAATAAACCTATTGACAGAAAAGAGGACACAAAAATGATATATAGATTAGGCGAATTATTCTGTGGTCCCGGGGGAATTGGGTGGGGTGCAACCAACGCCAATATCGGAAACGACGATTATCGCATTGTACATCAATGGGCAAATGATTACGATGAATCTACTTGCGAAACATACCGTCATAATATCTGTCCTAATGCTCCGGAAACAGTTTATCATGGAGATATAAGAACTTTTGATATGTCACAATTAGCTCCAATAGATGCCCTCGCCTTTGGTTTTCCCTGCAATGACTATAGCGTTGTAGGTGAGCAAAAAGGAATGGACGGCACATTTGGACCACTTTACTCTTATGGAGTCAAAGCATTAAAAATGTTTAGACCTTTGTGGTTCCTAGCAGAAAATGTTGGTGGATTAAGAAGCGCCAACGAAGGAAAAGCTCTCACTAAAATCTTGGAAGAGCTCCGAGGAGCAGGCTATACTATCACTCCTCATTTATATAAATTTGAAGACTATGGAATACCTCAGGCAAGACATCGACTAATAATCGTTGGAATACGGAATGATATCCCTGTAGAATTCAAAGTACCATCTCCGGCTCCTTATGCTAATATTGATAATTCCTGCAAAAATGCTATTGAGAATCCACCGATTCCTCAAAATGCTTTTAATAACGAACTTACAAAACAATCAAAGCAAGTTGTTGAAAGATTAAAACACATAAAACCCGGGCAGAATGCTTTCACTGCTGATTTGCCGGAAGAGTTGCAGTTAAACGTTAAGGGTGCTAAAATCAGTCAAATTTATAAGCGCCTTGATCCAACAAAACCATCATATACTGTAACAGGTAGTGGCGGTGGTGGAACACATATCTACCATTGGTCAGAACCTCGCGCTCTCACAAACCGCGAACGTGCTCGCTTACAGACATTTCCTGATACTTATGAATTTATAGGATCCAAGGAAAGTGTTCGTAAACAAATCGGAATGGCTGTGCCATGTAAAGGAGCAAAAATAATTTTTGAAGCCATTCTAAAATCATTTGCCGGAATTGAATATGAAAGCATTGAGCCTTCAATTACAGAATAAGAAACAGCTGTACTACTCCTATTGTGAATAGTACAGCTTCTTTTTTACTCATCATCTTCAATTACATCATAATAGATAATGTCTCCTGGCAATTTAATGTTAGGAACCCATAAAGGTCTGCCACCCCATCCTTTATTTCCTGTTACTTGATACATAGTCAATACCAATTTAGAAGGAAACTCACTTCCCAATTTCCAATCATTAGGTGAAAGCAATGCACCCGTTCCTTGCGCAACATCTCTGTTCCGACGCACAATCAGAATGCCTTGTCCAGCTGGCTGCTCTGATAAAATGGTATCGATAACCGAAATAAATGCCTTTAACTTAAAATCCGGGCTTGGAATAATATGACTTAGGATTTCTTTTACAATTCTAAGACTTACTTGATAATATGGTTCATCAGAAGCAAATGGTTCAAGGAGCTTTGAGATTCCATCTATCG
>CAMAHO010000195.1 GCA_945834545.1 uncultured Lachnospiraceae bacterium
ACTGCGTGCTCTCGCAATCCTGGTAACGTTCGTATGATACCTACGGATTGCTCCGCACTGCGTGCTCTCGCAATCCTGGTAACGTTCGTATGATACCTACGGATTGCTCCGTACTGCGTGCTCTCGCAATCCTGCCAAATATTCGCATATCGCAGGACTGGCGTCCTGCTTTTATGCTCATATTTGGGGCGGGTGCCTAAGCCTAAGTCCCACTTTTGAGCAAGCTCAAGTGGGACTTAGGCTTTTGCACCCTGGTATCATATATGATAGTCGAAAAAACTTATTTCTACAAGTAAGAAAGAGTGGCATGTTGTAAAAAAAAATAGTAAAATAGAGACATGCTTTTATCAAATACAGAAAGGTATGGTTTCTTTATGGCAAGATACACTTTTGTTGGTGGGATTCATCCCTATGACGGTAAAGACCTGTCTAAGGACATTCCGATTATGGACTTTAAGCCACATGGTGAGATGGTCTATCCTCTTTCGCAGCATATCGGTGCTCCTGCAAAGCCTATTGTGGAGAAGGGTGAGCATGTGCTTTTGGGGCAGAAGATAGCAGAGAGCGCAGGCTTTGTTTCGGCTCCTATCTATGCGTCTGTTTCCGGAACGGTAAAGGCAATTGAGCCAAGGCGTGTGGTTACCGGTGATATGGTGATGAGTATTGTGGTGGATAATGATGAGCTGTATGATGATGTTGGTTTTGCCCCCTCGGCCCCTTTGGAAAAGCTTTCCAAGGAAGAAATCATAGATATCATCAGGGAGGCAGGAATTGTCGGTATGGGTGGAGCAGGGTTCCCAACCCATGTGAAGCTTTCGCCTAAAGAGCCTGAGAAAATAGAATATGTGATTGCAAACTGTGCGGAGTGTGAACCTTACCTGACCTCCGATTACAGAAGAATGCTGGAGGACCCGGAGAAGCTGGTAGAAGGGTTAAAGATTATTCTTAGCTTATTTGATCACGCACAGGGAATTCTTGCGGTTGAGGACAACAAGAAGGACTGTATTGCTCTGTTAAAGCAGCTTACCAAAAATGAAACCAGAATCAGTGTGAGACAGCTAAAGACCAAGTACCCGCAAGGCGGAGAGAGAGCGCTTATCTATGCTACTACAGGGAGGAAGATAAACTCCTCCATGCTTCCGGCGGATGTGGGTTGCATTGTTAACAACGTGGATACCATAGTGGCTGTATACCGGGCTGTGATAGAGGGAAGACCTTTGATGGAGCGAATTGTAACGGTAACCGGAGATGCCATAAACAATCCCAGAAATTTCTGTGTTCCCGTAGGTACAGACTACACACAGTTGATTGAGGCTGCAGGCGGTTTTAAGAAAGAACCGGAAAAAATTGTCTGTGGTGGCCCCATGATGGGCTTTGCTATGTTTGGCACCAATGTTCCGGTGACCAAGACCTCAACAGCCTTACTAGCTATGAGTAAGGATCAGGTGGCTGCCAGTGAACCGGGGCCCTGTATCAATTGCGGAATGTGCGCCCAGGTATGTCCCGGAAGGGTAATACCCAGCCATTTGGCGAAATATGCGGAGCATTTTGATGAAGAGGCGTTTGTCCAAAATAATGGAATGGAATGTTGCGAATGTGGATGCTGCAGCTTTATTTGTCCGGCGAAAAGGCCTCTGACACAGCAGATCAAGTCTATGAGAAAGATCCAATTATCAAAGAGAAAGAAGTAGGTAGGAAAGATGGCTGATTTATTTAAAGTATCCTCAAATCCTCATATCCGAACAGGAACCACTACCAGCTCCATTATGCTGTCAGTAGTGATCGCACTGATGCCTGCTGCAGGATTCGGAATCTATAATTTTGGCATCCGGGCATTGTGGGTTATATTGACTACAATCGGTGCTACTGTTTTGTCAGAGTTTTTGTTTGGCCTGTATCGCAAGAAATGTACGATCACGGATTTATCAGCGGTAGTGACCGGCTTGTTGCTGGCCTTGAATCTGCCGGTAAACATCCCACTTTGGATGGCAGCACTGGGCGGTGTATTTGCAATGATTGTAGTAAAGCTTTTGTTTGGTGGTCTTGGGCAGAATTTTATGAATCCGGCCCTGGCGGCAAGGTGTTTTCTGTTGATTTCCTTCCCCAAGGAGATGACCGATTTTGTTTGCGATGCCTATACCGGTGCAACGCCCTTGGCGGCCCTTAAGGCAGGGGAGACAGTCAATGTGAGAAATATGATACTGGGTACAACCTCCGGCACCATTGGAGAAACATCTATGATAGCCATTGTCATTGGAGCTTGTTTTCTTCTGCTCATTGGTGTCATAGATCTTCGGGTTCCGGGAAGCTATATTGTGAGCTTTTTGGTGTTTGTGATGTTATTTGGAGGACATGGGGCGGATCCGGCTTATCTGTCGGCACAATTAGCCGGTGGCGGACTTATGCTGGGAGCCTTCTTTATGGCAACAGACTATGTCACCAGACCGATTACCGTGAAGGGACAATATGTGTTTGGTATTCTGTTGGGTATCCTAACCGGTATTTTCCGAATCTTTGGTCCCGGCTCAGAGGGCGTGTCTTACGCAATTATCCTGGGCAATTTACTTGTGCCCTTGATTGAGAAGGTTACCAAGCCGGTGGCTTTCGGAAAAGGAGGTAAAAGGAAATGAAACATTCCTCTGATATGAAAGCTATGTTAAAGGAAGCGGGTATTCTGTTTGTAATCACCTTGATTTCCGGGCTGCTACTTGGCTTTGTCTACGAGCTTACAAAAGAACCTATACAATTACAACAGGAGAAGGCTGTTACACAGGCCTGTCAAACAGTTTTTGCGGAGGCAGCCTCCTTTCAGGAGATTTCCTATACAGCTTCCTCGGAGCTTATAGAGAAGGAGAATGAAAACGGCGTGAAGCTGGGAGTCGTCTTTGAGGCTAAGAACGGCAGTGGAGAAACCATAGGATATGTCATTTCCACCACTTCTACCAGGGGCTATGGCGGAAACATTGTTCTCTATACGGGGGTTTCCAAGGAAGGAACCGTGAAGGGGGTATCTATCCTGGAAATATCAGAAACGGCAGGCTTAGGTATGCAAGCCTCTCAGGTTTTAGTGCCGCAGGTAAAGGATAAGACAGTGGATGCCTTTACCTACACCAAAAACGGAAGCCGGGCAGATAGTGAGATTGACGCTATCAGTGGAGCTACCATTACCACCAAGGCCTTTGTCAATGCCGTGAATGCAGCCATTGATGTATCAAAAGAATTGCTGGGAGGTGCAAATTGATGGAAGAAAAGAAAACCTGTAGCGCCTTGGAAAGACTTGGCAATGGCTTGTTTCGAGAGAATCCAACCTTTGTGCTGATGCTTGGTATGTGTCCCACTTTGGCAGTTACCACATCAGCTATCAATGGTTTGGGCATGGGCCTTACAACGACCGTGGTATTAATGCTTAGTAATCTGATCATCTCGCTGCTTCGGAAGGTGATTCCAAGCCGTGTCAGAATACCGGCCTTTATTGTGATTATTGCATCCTTTGTGACCGTGGTACAGATGCTTTTGCAGGCTTATTTACCATTTTTGAATGATGCACTGGGAATGTATATCCCTCTGATTGTCGTAAACTGTATCATCCT
>CAMAHO010000196.1 GCA_945834545.1 uncultured Lachnospiraceae bacterium
TTGTGTCCTATCCGGATTTCGGCGAAACAGGAGGAATATCTTCCGGTGGAGAACAAGGCCCTGGAAATTGTGTTAGCTCTGGCAGGGTATTTCGCCAAAAATAACATCCAGGTTCGAGGGTTTCTGGGAAATGAGAAGGGGGAGCAAAGAATTGCAAAGCTTTCCGATTTTGAGCCCTTTTATCAAGAGGTATCCGGGGTGGTATTCTCAGAGGCGAAAGCTACAGGTTTGGCAGACTACTTGCAGAATAAAAGCCTGTCACAATGCCAGATGTTGTTTGTGGTCTTATCCTCCCTGACCTCTGAAATAGAGTTTCTTCTGCGTAAGCTGGAGGAGCAACAGGTTCCCGTGGTGGTGTATTTGGTCACAAGTCAGCCAAAATCAAAGTGGCAGGCTTTCGATAAGGGGAAGACTGTGTTTTGTCTGGTGAGTCCGGAAGATGAACTGGGGGAGGTGATGTGATGATACCTTTCCTGTTTGATGTGATGTATATGCTGCCCTTGAGCCTGGCTGGGGTGTTGTTGCTGCTTTCCGGTTTACAGTATCAGGTGTCTGTGGGACTCCTGTGTCTTGTCGCCGTCATACTGGTCCTTATGGTTGCGGGCACCAGGCATATTGCCGGAAAGGGGAAGCTTTTATTTTCGGGGGCTGCGGGGCTGTACCTAGGGCTTTATTTTATGTTCGTGGAGAAGGGGCAGCGACTGCAGGCTCTTTTGGATGGAATATGGGTATTGTGGTGTCTTTTCATCATTCTTTTTGCATACCTTCTCTGCCTGGGAATACGCAAAAGCCGCCAGGTAAGATACGGACTTATAGCAGCGGATTTGGGCATTTTGCTCTATCAGCTGTGGTTTGGACCGACGCCGGCAAAGGCTTTGAGCTGCTCACTGTTGTTTTTACTGGTTTTGCTGGGGGTAGAGGAAATCGGAATGCACTGGGAGCGAAAGGGGTATTTGGAACGAAGGGGAAATCTGGTGTTCCTGTCTCCGTTTCTGGGAGCCTTTTTGTTGCTTTTACTGCTGTTTCCGGCGCCCGAGGAGCCCTTTGATTGGTCCTTTGCTGAGAATATCTGGAAGGCCACGGTGGAAAAGTTCCATATCGTAAGCGATTTTCTGCATAGTGGGGAGGAAAACTATGAAGGAAGCTTTCTGGGGTTTTCTGAGGAGTCCGGGTTTATGGGAGAACTGTTCCGGCAGTCGAAGCCGGTGCTGGAGGTTACGGCAAATCGAAATACGGAGGACGCGCTTTATCTGGAGGGAAAGCTCTTTGACCGGTTTGATGGACTAGGGTGGACGACGGTGGCTCAGAATACGGAAAACAGCCGTATGATGGACACTATGGAGACCTATGCCTCTGTATCTGCCTACGACCCGGATTATGTAACAAATTATGTGAAACGGGTCAACCTGGAGGTAAGCTATCTGGACTTTCGGACCAATTATATCTTTGCCCCTGCCAAGGTGATTTTGGGGAGAAGTACCTGGGAGGAGATGCCTTACTCTGTGCAGGGAGGAAATCTGATTTCTCAGGAGAAACTGGGCTTCCATTCTAAGTATCGGGTGAATTACCTTAAGCTGAATCGGGATCACAGGGTGTTTGTGGATTGGCTGAAGGCTGAGCAGGAGATGAAGGAAGAGGCATGGGAGGCTGCACGAAAAGAATTTAAGCTGTTGGATAAGGAGGAATATTCCTTTGCGTCCTACATAGCATACAAGGAACAGCTTTACCGGAATGCAGAGCTGTTTCAGGTGACCTTGCCTGATCAGGTTGAAGAGTATCTGCATCCCTATCTGGAGGGAAAGGAAACCACAATTGAAAAACTGCGGGCGGTAGAGAATGTCCTGTGTAATATGCGCTACACCACCAAGCCGGGAACCTTGCCGGGAGAGGTGACAGGGGCAGAGCAGTTTTTGAGCTACTTTTTCCTGGAAAAGCAGGAGGGCTTTTGTACGCATTTCGCCACGGCCTTGGGGCTATATGCCAGGTCTTTGGGACTTCCTGTAAGGTATGTTCAGGGGTATTATGCCAAGCGGGGAGGAGCCGCAGTCTTTCAGGTGACCTCCAATATGGCCCACGCCTGGATAGAGGTGTACTTCGAGGGGAAGGGATGGATTCCCTTTGACCCTACTCCGGGATTTCATCAGGCTGCCTACTGGGCTGTACAGGAAAAGAGCGAGGGAACGGGCTTAAGCGAGGATGCGCAGTGGAGACCGGAGCCTCCTGAAACCACAGATAGCCGGGAGAATGAGCAGGAGGCTCAGGAGGAAGAGACCGTAAAAAAGCTCCCCTGGATGAAACTGTTCTTGGTTTCCTTGGCTGTGTTGGCATTTTTAGGCCTTGTCTTTGGCTTGGACAGGCTATGGACTGAAATATGGTTTCAAAAACAGGGTCTGGAACGACAGGTACTGGTTTTGTTTCACGAAAATATGCGCATACTAGCATTTCTGGGAGCAGCCAAAGGGGAGGCAGAGACCTTGGAGGAATATCGAGGCAGGTTGTTGAAAGTGCAAGGAGAGAACGAATCGTTTAAATTTTCCGAAGAGGAGTTAGCCTTTTTGGAAGTATTTGAGCTGATTACCTATGGAGAAAAGCTAGCCACGGAAGGGATGAAGGAAGTCACGGCGCAAGCGAATCGGTTACTTTTATCTCATTTAAAAAGGGAGAGCAGACGAAAATATTATTGGCAGCTTTTGACAAACCGCAGAAGAAGCAGTATCATAGTAAGGAGAGTCTAAACATAAGAAAGGGTGGAGGTTTTATGTTTGTCAGTGAAAACTTGGACACAGAATTGGGTTTGACCTATGTGGGAGATGAGGAGGAGATTTATAGGGAAGTTCTCCAAATCTATGTGGATACAGCTCCTGAAAAGCTGGCTCTGATTAAGCAGCTTTTGCAGGAAGAGGATTGGAAGAATTATATCATTGAAGTGCACGCTTTGAAAAGCACCTCCTTAAATATCGGGGCAAGTGTTCTGTCTGCCAGGGCAAAGGAATTGGAGTTTGCGGGAAAGGAAGAGAATTACCAGCTTATCTATGACAACACAGATGAAGTGCTGGAGCTGTATAGTGAGGTTGTGGAGGAGTGCAAACGATATCTGGGACAGATGGAGGAGGACTCGGCGGATGTTGCGTATGAAAATCGACCGGAGGCTTCTTTGGAGCAGCTTCGGGAGCTTGGGGAGCGCATTCTGGAGGAGTGTGATGCCTTTGACGGAGATGCGGTGGAAAACCTCTGTGACGAGCTTTGCGGCTTGTCCTATGACCAGGTTGACTTAGAGGAAATCTTCTGGCAGGTGAAGGCGGATGTAAGAGAGTTTGAGTTTAACCGCGCAGCCAGAAGGACCAAGGAGTTTTTGGATAGGTTATAATTTTTTAGATTTGTGACTTCCTATTGCTCTTTAACCAAATGTTAAAACCAAGAGCAATTTGAAAGGCAATGTGTTCGTTAAACAGAAGGAGCAAGGTGTTGAGCCTTGCTCTTTTTTTGTGGTCATTTTAAAAAATAAAAGTATCTATTCAGAACCCCATTCGCAAAATCGCTGCTGCGCAGCTTACCTTTTGCTCATG
>CAMAHO010000197.1 GCA_945834545.1 uncultured Lachnospiraceae bacterium
AGGGTGAGATAAATCGGATTGCTGCTCTTCTTTGCAAAGCCGGCTCTTTGGGTAGGAGCTTTTCGTTTGGAGCCGGAATCCGACAACCTGTACAGAAGCTGCTCATAATAGGGCAGTTTCCTGGCTACCCGCCAAAACTCCCAGGCAAAATCACACTCCGGATAAAGCCAAGGTTTCTCCGGTCCGGCGTAATGGATGATGGAAGGGCACCTTCTTGCAGCCAGATACGCCTGATACATTCGGTAAGGGGCAAGTCGGAAAATCTGTTCCACTCGCACCTTGCCATAATTATACAGCAGATTCCACTTCATGTCCAGATAGTACACCCTACCTTTGCAGAGAACATTCAGGATATCCTGGTCCAAAAGCTCCCAGCGCTTGGAGGTAGCCACCTGCAAAACTTGCTCCAGAGAAAAGCTCTTGCGAAACTCCTCCAGATTCATGAGCAAGGTTCCCGCCTGGAAATACTGATAGGGATCCTCCAAGCCCAAATTTTCATCCATGTATTTTTTCTTTCCCGGGTCAAAACCGTTATACAGCCCTGCCGTATCCACATCCGCCACAGCCCCTACCAGATGGGTTCCCAGCTCTGTATCGTACAGCTTGGCCACATCCTCCTTCACGATCATATCTACATCCAGGTAGAGCACCTTTTGGTAGTCCTTTAGAAACTGGGGCAGCACCAGGCGATAATAGGTTTCCACGCTAAAGTGGGCCCTGGTCTGCAAGTCATAGCCCTCAAGAAAGGAGTTAGGGTCCGCTATTCGCAGGCTGACGTGTTTTTTCTCGCCTCTCTCATTCCTGTTCGTTGTAAAATCAGCTCGTCCTTCCGGAAGAGTGCTTTCGCTCTCGTCCTTTCCTGCCAAGGATTTTGCATACTCCTCAAGGATGGTTTGAAGGAACCGCCTGTTCTGCTCTGAAATGTCATGGCTTAGCACCAAAATGTCATAAAACCGTTCCGGGCTGGCCTGCTCCAAAATGGACTGCACCAGAGCCCCTGCATAGGGGGCATATTTGTCGTTGGTGGCCAAGACGATAGGCACCGCCTTCTCTCCCCCCAGTGGACGCAAACAAGGCGCAGGCTCCGTATTGGAAAACAGAACCCTCTGCAGCTCCAAGGTTCGTAAGCCCTTATCCTTCAGATAGCAATAGTAGATGCCAAACAAGCGCTCCCCCAGGTAGCCGCTGACCCGATATCCATCAATGTTGTAATTGCTATAGTCTCTTCGTCTTTCGTGTTCCTCCAAAATGGAAAACAGCCAGCTGCTGTACTCTCGAAAGACTTCTGCTCGCATAATAAACATGTTGCAAAAATACCCCTCCTCCATATGGTAGAGATATGTTTCTGCATAGGGGTAGAGAGCCGGAGATTGTTCCTTGATAATCTCCAATAAAACCTCCAGGTCTTCCTTGTATTCATAAGGCTTTGCTGTATACTGGTCCACATTACAGCGAAAGCTGTGATTCAATTCTTTTAGTTTTGCAGGTCGGGAGGTAATCACATCGTACTGTCTGATCCGTCGCTCCAAGTCTTTGGGCTGGTAGCCCAGCTTCTCCATGGTCTGCTCGTCCGGGCGAAGCAGCTCCACATCCTGAAACGCATTATGAGGGAGCTCCACATCCGCAAAGGAAAGATATCGACGATAATGAAATAAGCCGTAATACTCGGCTTCCACATTCTTCCACATCCAATACTGGGCGGTCAACTCACAATAGGAGGGATTCTTGGCCGATATCTGCTCTCCTTGGTCATCCCTAAGCATGCCGGGAAGCTTCACGGAGGCATTGGCTGCCCCTACCTGAATCGGCTTTAGCAAAGGGTTTGCCGGTAGATAACTATCCTTATGACAAGCTACATATATATTGATTGAACCCATATCACACTCCACCAATCCAACGAATTTTGCTGAAAGGAATTACAATTCCTACTAAGAATTCCTCTAAAAAGTATAGCATATCGGGAAATGTAGTTTCAAGCTACTTCCATTTTATATCAAAACGCTTCTCTTTGTATCGCAGCGTCTCTATTTTGTATCGCAGCCTTTCTTTGTTTACGCCTAAGCTTATCTTTCTTTACGATAAAGCAAGGCGGCCCCTGTCAAATACACGCCTGCTCCTACGGCCAGCTGTACCAGCAGGCAGAGCAAACCGGGTCTCAGCAGGCACTCTGTCAGGTAGCAGACCCCAAACATCACAAGCCCTACCACCAAGTATCCCAGGACAGATTTGCCCACCCGTCTGTAATCCAAGTCCTTTCTGGTCATAACCATTTGGGCGACGGTGACGGAACATTCCGCCAACACGGTGGCCAAGGTCGCGCCCAGCGCCCCCCAGAAAGGTATCAAAAAGAGATTCAGAAGGAAATTGATACCGGACCCCAGCAGCACAGAAAGGGTGTATTGCTTTTCCCGATTGGTGGGCAGCAAAAACTGGATTCCCACCACATTGCTGAGTCCAATGAAATAAATGATGACTGCGCCCAGGCGCAGCAGCCCAATCACCGGCTCGTACCCTGGGCCATAATAGCAAGGCACAAAGGAGGGTGCCACCACCATCAGCCCAAACACCAAGGGAAAGGCCAGAAAGGACACAATACGGAAGGAACGATAGATACTCTCCTTAACCGCTTTCTCATCCCCCTTGGCAAATTGCCCGGCGATATGAGGAAGCATCACCGTACCCAAGGCAGTCACCAGGGAAATCACGGTTTTTATTAGCTTCTGGGCCTGTCCGTAAAAGCCAACCTGGCTCTTTTCCGGCAAGAGCAGCCCCAGCATGGTCTTGTCAAACACAGTGTAGATTTGTACTGCAATCTGTGGAAGGAAGAGCCGCAGCATGGGGCGAAGATGGGGTCTTAGCTCTAATTCCCTGAAGGCAACTCTGTGCAACAGTCCGGGCAGGTTACACCACAAGGACAGATTCCCCAGCACAATGGAAAGCACATAAATCCAAAAGTAGATTTTGAGGTCCCCCGGGGATTTCACAAACGCAAAAATTGCAACCACACTTACCAGCTTCACTATGCTGTTTCTCAGAATCGTAACCTTAAATCGCTCCAACCCCTGAAAGAACCAACTAATGTCCACCAGCGCCCCCAGAAGCTCTAAGAGCAAAATTCCAAAATAAACGCGGTACACATTTCCCTGCAGCACAAAGCACAGTCCAAACAGTGCCATCATAAGCAGCATTCCCAGGCTCCTGACCGCAAACAACTCCCAGAAGAGCTTGCTTACAGCCTTGCCATCCTCCTTACAGTACGCCACCTGAC
This sequence comes from uncultured Lachnospiraceae bacterium, assembly GCA_945834545.1. Taxonomy (GTDB): domain Bacteria; phylum Bacillota; class Clostridia; order Lachnospirales; family Lachnospiraceae; genus Acetatifactor. The sequence goes on from CAMAHO010000197.1 coordinate 3,269, forward strand.
GCTGTCCGTAGAGAGCAGAGCCTATGGTTCCGAACAATATAAAATACGCAGAAATAGACAGGGTATATTCGTAGATTCCCAGGTTTTCCGGTCCCAGCACACGAGACACATAGGGAGCTGTCACTAGCGGAACCAGCATCACCAACAGTTGATACGCCAGATTATATATGAAATTGTGCTGTACTTGTTTTTCCATGTAAGGTATCTCCTTAGAAGTCATACCCTATTCTACAACACAGTCAAGGACTTGCGCAACCTGAAGCATTGGGGACGGGGTTTTTTGCTGC
>CAMAHO010000198.1 GCA_945834545.1 uncultured Lachnospiraceae bacterium
GTGGGCAGCTAAGCCTGCGCAGCCTGCAAAGGCATCCTTACCGATGCTGGTAACACCCACTCCAAGAATTACCTGCTTGATATTACCGCAATTCCAAAAAGCGTTTGCCTCAATGACACCATTGGGTACACGAACGGTGACAATGGGTGTGGTTGCAAAGGCATAGCTCTTAATCTTTGTGACAGAATCCGGGATTGTCACAGTGCTAAGCTGTGTTCCAACAAAGGCCTGCATACCGATTGTCTGTACTGTATCTGCAATACTGACTGTTGTTAACTTGTTGCACTGATAAAAGGCCCAGTCTGCAATGGAGGTCACTCCACTTTTGATCTCAACCTTTGTAATCTCACCAAGATACCCCTTCCATGGCAGATACTGCTGGTTTTCATAATCTGTCATAGCTCCGTTACCGGAAATGGTCAGGGTTCCCTTCCCATCATAGGAATAGGATACATTACTGTTGATACTGCCGCTTGTGGCACCCTGTGCATTGGCATTGCTTCCCAAAAAGATAACCATGAAAGCAAACGCAAAAGCGAATGACAAAAGGTTTACCAAACTACGGTTCCCAAATTTGCTTTTCCTGTTCATCCTGTTCTCCTTTACATAATTTTAGTTAAAAACGAAAGAAACTGTTCTTCCATTATACCCCTATTAAAACGATTTTTAAAGTTTTCTTTCCCAATTTCTGATATTTTTTTGGCAGCTTCCGGTTTTTCCTTCAAAACTCTTAAGGCCGCGACTATCTTGGCATAATCCCGTTCAAAGACTAACTGGTCCTCCCCCAGGGTTTCCGGCACGGCTCCGGCCTTTAAGGCCACCACCGGCAAGCCAAAATACTGTGCCTCAATCACCGGAACGCAAAAGCCCTCGTGGTCGCTTAAGCAAAGCATTGCATCAGATTCCCGATAATAGGTGGCTAATACGGAGTCGTTTATCTCACCGACGAATTCCACCATATCATCTAGTCCATATGCATGTATCTTGCGCAGAATCATTTTGTCATACCTGGGAGTTGCCCCCATTTTGCCGATAATTCGAAGGTGAATGTCATCATCGTAATGTTCCCGATATAGCCTAAGCACATCCAGCATAGCCAGATGTCCCTTGTTTGGTGCTGTTCGCCCTACAAACAGCAGGTTAAAGGAGCATTTCTCGTGAATTGTCTTTGCCAATTCCTCATCAGATTCATGCTCCCCCCATTCCTCTGTCCGATGAAAAGGGGCAATCACGGTAATCTGAGACTTCTCTATCCTTGACAGTTCTGACGCATTATACTCCGAATCTGCCAGATAGTACGCCTGGGGAAATCTCTTCATCAAATCTATGGTTTGTCTTCGTCCAAACCTGCACTGCCATTCTGCTTCCGGGAACAGTTTGTGAAAAAACTCCGGTGGAGTCACATTGTGATACCGTATGACCACAGGACAGTCTGCTTTCTCCAACAGTTCAAAACCACTTTTCCAATACACGCTATGGTGATAAATCACTACTGTAGAATGATCACAAATACGCTCTAATGCAGTCTCTCTGTCTATATACTCTACTTTTTTGCTGGCAGCCAGCTCTGTGTAAACCTCGCAGCTCCACCCTTGTGCACGGATAGTCTCATACATTATCTCAATGTCATTTCCAACTGCGTCGTGAGGCACCACACTGGCATGCATAATCAAGTAGTTCATCCTATCCCTCCTAACGCATGTGTAATATGTGCTTTATTTGTCTTAGCCTATTGTATAATTCTGCCTTTTTCCAAGCAAGCTTCTGTCTCCAATAGGAATGGGAAATTCCTCTAATATGTGCCTCATATGCCATTCCTTCCGGGGATTTTCGAATCTCTACGATTAAGGCTTCCTTGGTAAAAACGCCGTCCTCTATCAAATGACGGAAATGCTCCTTTCCGCTTGGATCCCCGGGGCGCCCTGTTACCTCCAGGTACAAAGCCTCCACAAACTCTGTTGTAGGGAGCTTTACCAGTTCCTTGGCGTTGACCTTGTTATGCAAACACTTCTTCTCTGTCCAAAGTGTAATAGGCGGCAAAGCTTCTAATCTGCCGGCTTCCTGCTGAATCGCTGCCATAACCTCTTGAAATTCCAATTCTTAATCCTCCATTGCATTGTCAAAAAGGGTTTTTAGTTTATGAACCACAGCACCCCACTGATAATCACGCTCTACATAGAGTGCCCCGTTCTCCCCCATGGCCGCCCTCTCTTCCGGATGACGCTCCAGATAATTGACAGAGCCCTCAAATTCCTCATATCCTTTATAATATAGTCCTGCGTTGCTGCGGGTACAATGCCCTTTTAACACATGGCAGTGCCCATTTACCAGCACAGGCGTCTTTACCTGCAAAGCTTCTAAGACAGAGATGGATAAGCTTTCAAAATACGATGGAAGGACAAGTGCCATAGAACGTCTGATTCCTTCAAATTTCATCTCCTCACTGACAAAGCCAAGATAGATAATATCCGGATGCTTAGGAATCTCCAAAACCTCCTTGCCCATAAGCACCAGCTTTACTTGATTGGGGTTGCGGCGTTTATATTCCTCAAAAAAGCTAAACAGCTCGCCACAGCCTTTTCCGCCTTCAATACGCCCTACATAGATAAGATAAGGGTCCTTAGGCAGTTTCGCTATCTCCTCCTGGGTACAGGTTTGCGGAGGCAGATCCACGCCCACTGCTGTCACCACACTGGAAATCTCTTCGTTGTGAAACCTTCCCTGTACAAATTCCTTTTCTTCCTCTGTCAAATATACAATTGCTTTTGGCAGATGAAACTCCTTTTGGAAAATACTGAAATAAATGTAGGGCTCATCATGCGCTGTTGGAATCAGAACCGCCTTATTTGCCACCTCTTCAATTCCCCTGCAGGTTGTATAGTACAGGTAAGTAACAAAGATGAACAAATCATACTCCTTAGCCTGCTGTCGGATATAGTTGATGAGCTTCGGGCAATATGGCCCTTGCTCATCCATCCATTCCTCTTCCTCCTCCGGAGTACGTTTCGTATTTGTAGGAATGACATCGTTTATTTTCAAGAACCTCTTCATATCTCTGGGTCTGTCCACAGAAAATCTTCGAACTGTTACCCCATTAATATCTTCTACATCCTCTGTATAATGATCCTCCCAGGTAGTATAGTCCAAAGCCTTTGTGGTTAGAACCTCTACCTCATATTCTTTGTTCAAATGCTCCGCTATCAATCTGGTATAGTATTCGGAGCCACCGTTTACTTCCCTGCCGTACCTTTGATTTACAAATGCTATTCTCTTCATATCCACCTCTAATAGCTTTCTCCGTCCCGGATTCCCCAACGAATCAGCTGCATTGTATTCTCCACGCATAGATGCTCACCGGGTTGCTTAGGTTCTCTTGATGCAATGACATCTGCGAAGAACTCTTTGTAGTTTTGTACGATTTGGTCCCAAGAAAAGTTGTCTATCACATGCTTTCTGCCGGATTCAGCCATCTTCGCTGCTTCCTGGGGATTCTCCAGATAAAAGTTTACCGCAGCCTCAAATTCTTCATAGTTGCCAATTGCACGA
>CAMAHO010000199.1 GCA_945834545.1 uncultured Lachnospiraceae bacterium
TACCTTGCTCTTCTACGTCTTATACTCAGCGGTTCTTCCACCTTTTCTATCTCCTTCGGTTCCGCTATGTACTCACTCTCCTCTGCACACCGTGCTGCAGCTTTTTCAATCGCACGTTCAACCTTACCTGCATTTGCTTCAATCAAAAGCTTAGCTTAATGTGATTTATAGCTCTATTCTATCATTGGTACGGTTTCAAGTCACTCAATTGACAATTGTTGTTGATCACTCATCCCAAAATTCAATTTCCCTGGTCTGTTCATATTCTATGAAATCCAGACACTTCTGTATCTCTATATCCTTCTCTCCGGCTTCTTTCAACAATTCTGTACTGTACCAGTACAAGGGCTTAATACATTTGTATAACAAAGGAGCCGCCTTTTTTTCAAGTTCATTGAACTCATATACTTCAGAACTAATCTGCAGTGTTTTTTATACATAAAAGGAAATGATCCTCCCTATAGAAAGAGTCCCAGCCTCTGGTACTCACATATGGTGCCTCTCTGAAATCATCCTCTCCACGACTTGAACTTTTAGCAGTGATAGCAACAGGCTCTTCCTTTCTAAAAAGATACGCAATCTCTTTCTTCTCCATTCTGTTTTTCTCCCTACTGCCTTGGATTGTATCAGTCACTATCCCATTATATCAAAAGCACTCCCGGGTTTCCACCCGAGAGTGCCGTCAAATCGCCATTTCATATTATCTCGTCCTATTCTACTGCAACACTTACATTCCTGGATGTGTATGGATAGCTGTCTGCATACATCGTTGTATTCCTCTTCTTGCCAGGCGTACAATCACCTTTCCATCAAATCCTCCACGGTGCAACCCAGAACCTTTGCAAGACGATACATTGTATCCACACTAGCTTTATTGATATCTTTATTTCTTTGTTCGTACATCCGAATCGAACGAAGGCTTACGCCGGAATGTTTTGCTAACTCAGCCCATTGTTCTTTTGCACGAATTTACATTTTTTGAGCCATCGTTTTTGCACCATTTTACATTTTCTTATGATTTACTGACTTTACACATGAAACGCCCCTGAATTTCCATCCAGGAGCGTTTCCTACTTTTAGTATATATATTAAATCTCCTTGTTCCTATCCTTATTACCCGATTTCAGATTTTCCTTCGAAACCTCCTCATCAGGAAATAAATCCATCCCCGCTGTCCCCAATTTTAGGGGCTTCTCAAAATCGGTCAACGGCCTTAAAATAGGTTTAACCGAATCGGTTAACGGAGGTTGCCTTATGAATGAAAGATTCTTTTCTCTGCCTGCAGAAAAGCAACAGACAATTATAAACGCAGGTTACAGAGTATTTTCACAGAATTCCTATAAAAACAGCCCTATGAGTGAAATAGCAGAAGCGGCAGGAATCAGCAAATCCCTACTCTTTCATTATTTTCACAACAAAAAAGAGCTGTATATGTTTCTATGGGACAAATGTGCAGAGACAACCATTGAATATCTGACACAGTATGGGTGCTACGAACAAAAAGATTTGTTTGAAATCATGGAAAAAGGAATGCAGGCTAAGATGGAGATTATTCGTCGCTATCCAGATATGGCGAATTTCACAATTAAGGCCTTCTACGAAAAGGACCAGAATATTTCTTTGGCTGTACAGGAAAGCTACCATAAATATTTCAATCTAAAAGCCGATAGGACACTGCTTAACCTGAATCCCGAACTGTTCATCCCCGGATTGGATATTGAGATGATGTACCGCGACATGTATTGGGCGTCAGAGGGCTATGTTTGGGAGATGGTTCAGCGAGGCAATTTGGATATGAATCAAATGGAAGAAGGCTTTTCTAAGCTGATGCGTTTTTGGAAAAGTATTTATCTTCGAAAGGAGTGACACTATGGAAATCATCAAAACAACAAAGCTTACCAAATTCTACGGCAAGACAAGGGGCATCACAGAGCTTGACCTGACGGTGGAACAGGGTGAGTTCTTCGGTTTCATCGGCCCCAACGGCGCCGGGAAATCCACAACCATCCGCACCCTTTTAGGGCTTATTGCCCCCACCTCGGGCACTGCCACCATATTTGGCAAGGATATCACAAAAGAGAAGGAAGCCATCCTTCAGGATAGCGGCTACCTACCCTCAGAAGCACTCTTTTACCAGGGGATGAAGGTGAGAGATATCCTGAAGCTGTCCGCCGATTTACGCAAAAAGGATTGCAAGGAAGAGTCCGGGTTACTCTGTGACCGCCTGCAGCTTGACACCTCCCGGAAAATCGAAGATTTGTCCTTCGGCAACAGAAAGAAGGTTGCCATTGTCTGTGCCCTGCAGCATCGTCCTCAATTACTTGTACTGGACGAACCCACAGGAGGCCTTGACCCCTTGATGCAAAAGGAGTTCTTTGACATTCTTCGTGAGAGAAATAAGGAGGGAACCACAATTTTCCTATCCAGCCATGTGCTCTCGGAAATCCAGCACAACTGTACTAGGGCTGCCATTATCCGTGATGGTAGAATCGTCGCCTGCGACAGCGTGGATGCCCTTTCAAAAACAAATGCCAAGCGCGTAACCTACAGCGGTTCCCTAAATCTGGAGCACTTAAGCGGCATTCGCGATAAGACAGAGACAAAGGATTCGGTCAGCTTCCTGTACAACGGTGATATGGGCAGTCTCCTGCATGTGCTGTCTTCCGGTCAGGTAAATGACCTGACAGTGACAGAGCCCGATTTGGAAGAAGTATTTTTGCATTATTATGAGAAGGACGGTGAAACGGTATGACACTGGTAAAGCATGAGTTAAAACAAGCCCGGACCGCATTTTGGATATGGACTGCGTCCATTGGCTTTTTTCTGGTGGTATGTATTTTTATGTTTCCTGAAATGAAGGGACAGATGGAGGGAATGACCGATATATTTGCCTCTATGGGCTCCTTTACGGAGGCATTTGGTATGGACCGCTTGAGTTTCGGCACGCTGATTGGCTTTTATGCCGTGGAGTGCGGCAATATTCTGGGTCTGGGTGGCGCGTTTTTCGCCTCTCTTTGTGCAGTCAGCATTCTCAGCAAGGAAGAAAAGGATAAAACAGCAGAATTCTTGCTGACGCACCCTATCTGTCGCGGGCGCGTTATCACGGAAAAGCTGATTGCTGTGCTGTTCCAAATCACGGCTATGAATATTGTGATTTATGCTCTTTCTATCGGCTCCATTTTCGCTATCGGCGAGACCATTCCCTGGAAGGAAATCAGCCTGATGCACCTGGCTTATTATCTGCTCCAGCTTGAGCTGGCAGGCATTTGCTTCGGCATCTCAGCATTCCTCCGAAAAGGCAGCATAGGCATCGGACTGGGCATCGCTGTTATGATGTACTTTCTAAATCTAATTGCAAATATTGCTGATGTGGCCGAATTTTTGAAATACATAACACCCTTTGGCTACTGTGAGGGTGCCGATATCGTGACAAACGGAAGCCTGGACGGTACTTTAGTAATAATTGGCGTGGTCTTTGGCGTCACTGGCGTTGTAGTTGCCTATTTGAAATATTTGAAAAAGGATATCCATTAAGATGCTGT
>CAMAHO010000200.1 GCA_945834545.1 uncultured Lachnospiraceae bacterium
GATTATATTTTGCAGAGAACCAAGGAAAAGAATCAGGAATTTTTGGAGCTGTATGGTATTCTTGATAACGGAGTGGCTTTCATCTTACAGTCCACAATTGATAGTATAGAAGAGTCAGCCAGATTGGGTATCATTTTTTTCGCAATCATAGGAGTTCTTGGACTTGTAATAGGTGCAATTGTTATTGCGACGATTACAAGAAAAATCACCAGACCACTTAGAGAGTTAAATGATTTATCAAATCGAATGGTGGAACTGGATTTTGATGCAAAATATCAAGGAAAGTCAAACAATGAGATTGGTACACTGGGGGAGAACATGAATCTGATGTCAGCTTCTCTTGAAAAAACCATTTCAGAATTAAAAACGGCTAATGTTGAGTTGCAGAAGGATATAGAACAGAAGGAACAGATAGATGTTATGCGAAAAGAGTTTTTGGCAAATGTATCCCACGAGCTAAAAACACCAATCGCTTTGATTCAAGGATATGCAGAAGGCTTACAGGATAATATATCGGATGATCCGGAAACAATCAGCTATTATTGTGACGTCATAATTGATGAAGCAGGAAAGATGAATAGACTTGTAAAGCAATTGATGAGCTTGAATCAATTAGAGTCAGGGAATGATAAAGTGGTGATGGAACGCTTTCAGCTTACCAGTATGTTGGAAAACTGTCTGGAACAGCAAAAGCTTTTGGCCACAGAAAAAGGATGCAGAGTGTTTTTTGAAAAACTCCCCAATTGTTATGTATGGGGGGATGAGTTTAAGATAGAGGAAGTTTTTACCAATTACTTTACAAATGCAACAAATCATTGTTCAGGCGAGAAACGCATAGAAATATCCATGCTATATGTTGATAACAAAGTAAGAGTGGTTGTTTTCAATACAGGAGAACCGATACCGGAAGAATCCTTAGACCTTGTGTGGGATAAATTCTATAAAGTGGATAAGGCAAGGACAAGGGAATATGGTGGGAGTGGCGTAGGATTGTCAATCGTAAAGGCTATTATGAACTCTATGAACCAAAATTACGGAGTGGATAATAGAGAAGACGGAGTTGCTTTTTGGTTTGAATTAGAGAAGGCCTAGAACCGAAAAGTGCAATGGAGATTTTATGGAAAAGAATAGAAACGAAGACCAGGTGCAGGGAGAGATAACCAGAGTAATTCTTGTAGGTGTGGATGATGGTGAGGATCCATTTTTTGAACAATCTATGGTAGAATTGTCTAATTTGGCAAAGGCCTGTGATAAGCAGGTAGTCGGCTTACTCAAACAGAAATTGCCAAAGGTTCATACCGCCCTCTGTATGGGACAAGGCAAGGTGGAAGAATTAGCTGAGCTTGTTAAGCTAAAAGAGGCGGACGAAGTCATTTTTGATAATACATTGTCTCCCACTCAGATTAGAAATCTGGTGAAACTACTGGATGTGGCTGTATTGGATAGAACCAATTTAATCCTGGATATCTTTTGGCTTAGAGCAAAAACAAAGGAAGCAAAGCTACAGGTCGAGACTGCCAAACTAAAATATATGCTTCCCAGATTGGTAGGTTTACATGAGGGCCTTACCAGAAAAGGTGGGGCTGGTGGTAGTTTGAGTAGTAAGGGTGAGGGTGAAAAGCAGCTGGAGCTGGACAGAAGAAGAATTGAACAACGCCTGAGCTCCCTGCGAAGAGAATTAAAGGAAGCAGAGGGAGCACGGGCTGTGACACGCAAAAAGCGTAATCTGTCGCAAATTCCCAGGGTGGCTTTGGTGGGATATACAAATGCAGGGAAATCCACCATAATGAATCGGATGCTTCGATATACCAAACGAAAGCAGGAAAAAGAAGTATTTGAGAAAAATATGCTCTTTGCCACCCTTGAAACCAGTGTACGACTGATCGATAAGGGGGATAAACGCCCGTTTTTTCTGTCTGATACGGTGGGATTTATTCACAAACTCCCACATGATTTGGTAGAAGCCTTTCATGCAACACTGGAAGAGGTCAGAGAGGCTGATTTGATTTTACACGTGGTGGATTATTCTGATGAATATCATAATGACCATATACGAGTAACCAATGAAACCTTAAAGGAGATAGAGGCCTCCACTATTCCCCAGTTAATGATATATAACAAGCTGGATTGCCTTGAAGAAAAGGAAGACAGAAATTGTCCCTCCATGATTCCTTTTGCAAAAGACGATGCGATTTATTTATCCGCAATTCAGGAAGAGAGCATCCAGACAATGGTTGAACTGATACAAAGCAAATTATATGCCAAACAAAGGGATGTTGTTTTTAAAATCCCTTATGAGTCTGCTAAGATAGCTGCTGACATTCAAAACAGATGTCAGGTAAGCAGTATCGAATATTTAGAAGACGGAATCAAGATTCACGCAAATTGTGATAGTCAAATCTGTTCTAAATATGATATATATATGGTAGAGGCATGATTTGGTACTTGAGCTTTAGATATTATACAAATAAGAATTTATGATAGGACGAATACAAGAAAACCATGTGTTGAAGTGGAGAAAATAATATGAAGTGTTACAAAGGACTGGTGTCTTTATTATTCATAGGTGTTTTGCTTTTTACGGGAGGGTGTGGTAACAATATTCAAAACCTGACAGAAGAGCAAATAGCTAAGATAGGAAATTATTCTGCCGGAATTCTGTTAAAATATGATGCTCAAAGCAGAAGCAGGCTTGTATCGGACCTGGAGATTGAAAAGTATGATGAACGGCAGGCACGTCTTGAAGAACTTAGAAAACAGCAGGAAGAGATAAAGAAAAACCAGCCAGAGAATGAAGAGGAGTCAGAGAATCGCCCGGATGATTCGGTAGAAACAGTCCCTGTTCATTATGATCAGCTATCGGATTTCTTTATTTTACCGGAGGGCGTTAATTTGGTATATGCCGGGTATGCTGTACAGGACATGTATCCTGAAGAACCGGATGCCTATGCTCCAATTGAATGTTCAGAAGGAAAGAAGCTGCTTGTTTTAAGTTTCTTATTAGCAAATAATAGTGAACAATCGGTATCTTTGGATTTCTTTGGCTTAAAATCCTCGTATAAGATTACAGTAAACAACCGTTATACAAAAGGGATATTTTCCACAATACTGATGGAAGATCTGGCCACATATATTGGGGATATAGAACCTGGTCAGACAGAAAAGCTTGTCTTGTTAACAGAAATGGACGAAGGACATTTGCAGGATATCCAGAGCATCACTTTAAAAATAAAAAATGTATCAGATGAATATACAATTAGATTAAACTAAATACAATTTTTAGACATTGAAATATAAATAAGTACAATGATAATATAAAAAGCCTTATTTTTAGGGCTTTTTTCTTGAAAATAATTGTTTTAAAAATACAAAAAATTTTAGTTGACAATCGTCATATATGATGATATTATCAGTAACGTCGTCACGAAAGGACGCGGACGATTGACGAAATAATATTTTTTGCGACTGAAATGAACAATTTTAAAAAGTTGTTGACAAACAGAAAACTGCGTGGTATTATTTCAGAGTTGTCGCGAA
>CAMAHO010000201.1 GCA_945834545.1 uncultured Lachnospiraceae bacterium
TCTTCGATTCTCTTTGCCTTATTAGCAAGGTCAAAGTGAATCCCTCACTTCCGCTAAAGGTGTTTCGTAGGACAGAATTTCTGTTTTCATCTGATCTAATTCAACCACTTGCGTCACCCTCTTTCTATTCTATTATATTCGCTTCTTGGCTTTCTTTACTTGCCTAATAGCTTGTTTCTTACTAAACAATAGTTATGATTTGCGTCCGCAGCATTGCTTATACTTTAACCCGCTGCCGCAGGGACAGGGATCGTTGGGATACACCTTTTCCCCCTTCTTCACCGGACCACGGGATGCAGAATCGTCCTTGTTGGTACCGGTAATCTTAGCCTGCTGCTCTCTCTCTATCTTGTGTTCAATCTGCATATGGAGCAGCATACGAACGGTCTCTTCCTTGATGTTTTGCGTCATGGCATCAAACATATCATAGCCAGCCATCTTGTACTCCACCAAAGGATCTCTCTGGCCGTAGGCCTGGAGTCCGATACCCTGGCGAAGAATCTCCATATCGTCGATATGGGCCATCCACTTTCTGTCGATTACCTTTAATAGGACAACTCGCTCCAGCTCACGGATACTTTCCGGCTCAGGGAATTCTGCTTCCTTCGATTCGTACAGCTTCACAGCCTCTTCTTTTAACTGCTGCTTTAAGGCATTGATCCTGGGCTTCTGTACTCTCTCCTTGGTCACCGGCTGAATGGGAATGATGGGCAGAAGCAGGGCATTGAGCTCCCCATACTGCCACTCGTCCGAATCCTTATCATCATTGAAGCAGGTATCTACTGTGTTTTCTACAATGTCCGTTATCATCTTGTAGACAGCATCCCGCATGCTCTCGCCATTTAATACTCTTCGTCTCTCTTCATAGATAATCTCGCGTTGCTCGCTCATAACGCGGTCGTACTCCAGAAGGTTTTTACGAATTCCAAAGTTATTGTGCTCTATCTTCTTTTGAGCTGATTCAATGGCATTGGTCAGGGTCTTATGCTCAATCTCCTGTCCCTCCGGAATACCAAGGGCATTGAACATGGAAATCAGTCTCTCAGAGCCAAACAATCGCATCAAGTCATCCTGAAGGGAAATATAAAACTTGGATTCACCCGGGTCTCCCTGACGACCGGAACGACCACGGAGCTGGTTATCAATTCGTCTGGATTCATGGCGCTCTGTACCAATAATCTTCAGTCCTCCGGCTGCCTTCGCTTCCTCGTCAAGCTTAATATCCGTACCACGGCCTGCCATATTGGTCGCGATGGTAACCGCACCGTGAATACCTGCGTTTGCTACGATTTCCGCTTCCATCTCATGATACTTCGCATTCAATACCTTATGCTTAATACCCACCTTGTTCAATAACCTGGAAAGCTCCTCACTGGCATCAATATTGATGGTACCAACCAAAACCGGCTGGCCCTTGGCATGAGCCTCCTGTACCGCCTGAATAATCGCCGAAAGCTTTTCAGCTTTTGTCTTATATACGGCATCTTGGTGGTCAATACGGGCAATGGGGCGGTTGGTGGGAACCTCCACAACATCCATACCGTAAATCTCGCGGAACTCGTTTTCCTCCGTGAGAGCAGTACCGGTCATACCACATTTCTTTTCAAACAGATTAAAGAAGTTCTGGAAGGTAATGGAGGCCAAGGTCTTGCTCTCCCTCTTAATTTTTACCTTCTCCTTGGCTTCAATGGCCTGATGTAAGCCATCTGAAAATCTTCTGCCGGGCATAATACGTCCGGTAAATTCATCCACAATCAAAACCTGGTTGTCTTTTACCACATAATCCTGGTCTCTGAACATCAGATTGTGTGCACGCAATGCCAGGATAACATTGTGCTGGATTTCCTGATTTTCCGGATCCGCATAGTTTTCAATGTGGAAAAACTTCTCCACCTTTTCTACTCCGGCTGCTGTCAGGTTGATAACCTTATCCTTTTCGTTTACTACGAAGTCACCGGATTCCTCTTGTACAATACCCATAAGAGCATCCATCTTGGTAAGCTCCTGCATATCCTCACCGCGCTTTAGCTGACGGGCAAGCATATCACACATCTCATATAATGCGGTGGATTTGCCACTCTGGCCGGATATGATGAGAGGCGTTCTGGCTTCATCAATTAATACGGAGTCCACCTCATCAATGATACAGAAATGCAGTCCCCGCAGTACAAGCTGCTCCTTGTAGATGGCCATATTGTCACGCAGATAGTCAAAGCCTAATTCATTGTTGGTGACATAGGTGATGTCGCATTTGTAAGCTTCCTTTCTTTCGTCCGGAAGCATGCTGTTTAGTACCACACCTACCGTGAGCCCCAGAAAACGATGCACCTGACCCATCCACTCTGCGTCACGCTTTGCCAGGTAATCATTGACAGTTACGACATGAACTCCATTCCCGTCCAAAGCATTTAAATAAGCAGGCAAAAGACAGGTCTGTGTCTTACCTTCACCGGTTTTCATCTCAGCGATACGGCCCTGGTGTAAGATGACACCACCAATCAGCTGTACTCTGTAATGCTCTGTCTGAAGCACTCTTCTTGCCGCCTCTCTAACCGTAGCGTAAGCCTCGGGAAGAATATCCTCCTTGGTCTCACCCTGAGAAAGGCGTTTCTTAAACTCCGCTGTATTTTGTCTTAGTTCCTCGTCCGAAAGCTCCATCATCCTTGGACGCAAGGCTTCTATCTGGTCCACGATAGGAATAATTTTCTTAAGTTCCCTCTCACTATGGGTTCCAAAAATCTTATCAAATACTTTCACTGGTTAACTACCTTTCAATTCATCATTCCTGCCACACAATATGCGACAATACATAAAAGATATTGTAACAGAATTAGGTCTGTAATTCAACCATCAGGCCTATCCGGGGCATTAACAATTTGTAAACATAGTGTAAATTTTCCCTTTAGACTGTTCTATGGTCAATGACCCTCTTGGTCTTCTTCTCACTTCTTGGCAAAGTTCCGATGGGTACCACGGTAACTCTTGGAGTAACACTGATTCTGGACTTAAACAGCCCGGTAATCTTTTTGGCTGTATCCTCAAAATTCACCCTTCCCTCAGCCTCAACGGTAAGAAGGATGACATCCCGATTCTTTTCGTCCTCGTGAGCGATGTTGATCACATATTCACTGGATACCCCATCCACGTGACTTAACAGCTCCTCCACCTGACTGGGGAACATATTCACGCCGTGTACCTTAAACATATCGTCGCTTCTGCCCTGAATCACATCCAGCCTGGGGTATTTACAGCCACATTCACATTCTCCCGGAATGATGCGGGAAATATCGTGGGTACGGAAGCGAATTAGGGGTGCTCCCTCCTTCACGAGAGTCGTGATGACCACTTCCCCCATCTCCCCGTCGGGGACAGGCTTTAAGGTCTTAGGGTCAATGATTTCAATATATACATAATCATCCCAATAATGCATATATCTCTGACCCTTGCAGTTGATGCCGATACCGGGGCCATAAATCTCTGTGAGGCCGTAAATATCGTAGAGTTCAATTCCCAGCTCCT
>CAMAHO010000202.1 GCA_945834545.1 uncultured Lachnospiraceae bacterium
TATCTGCTTTAAGTCCGCAGTAAATAAACAAATTTAGTGCGAATTATTTTTGCCTTTCAAAGCTGATTCTTTCAGCAAGGGGTGGGGGACACAAAAACCCACCCAGTTGACTTTGCAAATCGACTGGGTGGTTTTTCTTTACTTACAAACTTCAAATTCTGCCATCTCTTCTTCTGTTAATGGTCTACCTAATTCTGTCCGTTTTTCAACCAAATCTCTAAAACGAATTATTGTAGAGGTGTCATATTCTGCTGTTAATCGACCATCCTCCATTTCTTCGCCAAAATAGAAAGGATTATTTTTCTCCTTCAAAAAAGAAGTATTTTCTACAATCATTATAAACTCTCCTTTAAATATGTGTTAATCAAAAATGAGGCTCCTTTTGTATCAATATACATTCTCTGGCTTTTTTCACCCATTTGTATTGCATTTAATGTATTTTTATAATGTTCTATTAAATCCGTCTTTGCAGTAAATTGAACAAAACCCTCATTTCCTATATCCCAACTCAACTTACAGGCTATAGCAAATAAGTTACCACCAGTCCCACGATAAACTCCTTGTTGTCCTCTATTTAATGGACTTGATTCAACTAATGAAATATGAGTATAACAGTTTTGCGTGAAGTGTTTAACAGCAATTAAGCCCTGTAATTCGTCATCGTTTTTGATTGTAAGTTTATATATATCGTAACCATCTTTTTGTGGTAAACTCCAATCAAATGCCCAACCTTGTTTCTGTAACTTAATTGCTTGTTCTTTAGTTATTGGCTCTCTTACTAAGAAAAATTCGGTATCGTATCGTTCATCAGTTTTTCTATCATAGATGCAATCTGTTAACTCGTCTATCTCGATTTCGATTTCTGTATCAAGTTCTAGTGTATCGTCTGAATTCATATTCGTTCTCCTTTAGTATATCACATTTGGTTTATAAAATCAGCATATAATATCGAATTCCATTAGATTGTGATGTTGCTCATCATACATTCGCCGCTTGTAATCTTATATCGTTTATTCTTATCTATAAGATAACATATATATCGGTATTTTGCAACGAATTATAAAGATTATCATTGCCTATAATAACGATTTTTTGGTATAATACAGTTGTTCTTTAAGCATATGTAAAATTACTCAAAATGAATGATAAAGTGTTTTTGCATCTATATATATGTAAAAAATATGTAACAGTTCATCCGCGCCATTCGCAAAGCCGCACCTACGGTGCTTTCTCGCTGCTACGCAGCTAACTTTGCTCATTGATTGGCGCTCGGCTCATCCCAGGAGTCACCTCCAAATTTATGCGAGCATAATTTGGAGGTGACTCCTGGGATGGCTGAACTGTTACAAAAATATTGAGAAAAACGGTATAAAATTATGGCTAACAAATCAAACGAAGAAGAGAACATCAGAATCGGAAGACTTCTTGCTTATGCAAGAGAATCCCGCAAACTTTTACAATCGGATATGATGGAAGATACAGGACTTACCAAGAACCACATTTCAGCTTTAGAGAGAGGCGTCAGTAAGCCAAGTGTGGAAACACTTCTTGGATATTGCAAAAGACTTGATACAACACCTAACGAAATCCTCGGATTTAATGAAGATAAGATTATTCCCGAATTACAAATAGAATTATCTAAAATGGATAGCAAGCAACAAGAGAAAATCCTTGAAATAGTAAGAATTTTGAAGAAAGAATAAACATACACGCCTAGAGAAGAAGTGTTAACATCATTGCAGGGAGGGATTTGCGGAATGGAGAATCAGAATAACAGACTTGGTATCTTTGTCTTTTATGACAAGGATGGAATCGCAGACCGATACGTAGAGTACTATTTGGAGGATTTATGTCGCAATTTAAACCGGCTGGTCATTGTGTGCAACGGCAGCCTGACTCCTGCCACAAAGGACAAACTCTCCCGTTTCACTAAGGAGCTTGTCCTGCGCGAAAATAAGGGCTTTGATGTTTGGGGCTATAAGGCCGGTATCGACCTGCTTGGCTGGGACGAAATTATGTCTTATGAGGAGCTGGTACTGTGCAATGACACGGTGTTTGGTCCTATCTTTCCTTTTTCGGAGATGTTTCAAGCTATGGATAGCCGCAGTCTCGATTTTTGGGGAATCACAAAGCATGAAACCTTAAAGAACAATCCCTTCGTCGAAAACACAGAGGAAGAGTTAAAGGAGCACATCCAATCCTATTTTATGGTATTTGGACACAGTATTTTGGCGAACCCTGCGTTTCAAGCCTATTGGAATCAACTCCCTGCGTTTGACAGCTACAAGGAAGCTGTCAGTCAATACGAAGCCCGGATGACTTCCTGGCTGTCAGAACTGGGATACAGCTATGACACCTATGTGCCATCTGAGCCCTATCATACCTACACTCCAAATCCGGTTATGATGTGTCCTGACCGGATTGTCAAGGAGAGTCGCTGTCCCATTGTGAAACGAAGGGTTTTTACCACAGATTACGCAATCCGTCTGTATGAAACAATTGGGAACGCTCCCGCCGAGGTAATGCGCTTTTTAGAAGAAAATACGGATTTTGACACTGATATGATATGGGAAAACATTCTTCGGGTAGGAGATCACAAAACCATTCAGGATAATCTGCATCTACATTATGTGTTAGATGGTGGGCATAGCAAGGCTGGTGCCTTCTCGAGTGAGGGCAGTGCGCTTAGCAAGGACGTGGACTTCTCGGGTGAAAACTGTGGAATTTGCAAGGATGTGGACTTCTCTGGCGAGGGCAGCGGGCTTAGTAAAGATGACCTCTTACAGAACGAAGCCTGTGTGTCTGGCAAGGTGGCCGTTTCCTGGGACGAATTGGTCGCTGACCTGGCAATTGTCTGTACCGAAAACCAGTCTATGCAGTTACAGGACCTCTTAGAGAAGCATTCCCTCAAGGGACTTACTATATGCGTTGTGTCAGATCTTGCGAAGGAGTCCATCCCTTGCGACACGGAGGATTTAAAGAATCCTATAGGCAATTTTTCTGCTTTGAGTCTGGGGAATTTTCAATACTATTGCCTGCTGCCTGATTTGGATTCACCCAGTTTTTCATCTGCTTCCTCTCGGAATGATTTAATGAATGATCTGTTCGCTAACTTGATACAGGGCAAGGACTATCTATGTCAGGTTGTTCAACTCTTCCGCAAAAACAAATGGTTGGGAATCCTAAAACCACCTATTGTCAATCACGGAGCAAACCGCGGATACTACTTAGATTCCTGCGGCTGGTATCGCAGGGAAGTTTTGCTAGAGAATGCCAAAGATAAGTATGCAGAAGCTACTATCTATAATCCTAACGGGCTTAGTACCTATTTATCTAACAGTAGTTTTTGTTATGCTCATGATTGTTCTAATCTAACGCAGCAACTAAAGTCTGTGCAGGAGGAGTGGAATAAAACTACGGAAGCATACAAGGAACTACAGGCTTCCCATAATCAGGTGGTAAGTGAGTGGAG
>CAMAHO010000203.1 GCA_945834545.1 uncultured Lachnospiraceae bacterium
CCCCTTAGAAATATTACCCAAAATATTACCAACCACTTGGTCCATATATTCCATACAAT
The DNA here is from genome assembly GCA_945834545.1 of uncultured Lachnospiraceae bacterium. Taxonomy (GTDB): domain Bacteria; phylum Bacillota; class Clostridia; order Lachnospirales; family Lachnospiraceae; genus Acetatifactor. The sequence continues at coordinate 60 of CAMAHO010000203.1, forward strand.
CCATACGTTCCATATGGTCCAAAATCTATAATGCATCTCAAATTATGTTTGACACGCATATGCCCATTTTTCAACGCATACACTACTCTTCCAGCTTATATCCCATACCCCAAATTGTCTTAATCAGATCACCTTTGGAACCTAGTTTACTCCTAAGCTTCTTTACATGGGTATCGATTGTTCTTGCATCCCCAAAGTAATCATAATTCCAAACGCTGTTTAGGATTTTTTCTCTGGACAAGGCAATTTCTTTATTCTGCAGAAAATATTCCAGCAGTTCGAATTCCTTAAAGCTCAAGTCGACTGTCTCTCCATCCACTCGGACTTCATGGGCTATTTTATCCAATACAATTCCGCCATAGGATAATGCTTCTGTTTTTTCCTCAGAGCTGGTTCTTCTTAAGATGGCTTCCACCCTCGCCACAAGAATTTTAGGGCTAAATGGTTTGCTGATATATTCATCTACCCCCAGCTTGAACCCTAATAGCTCATCCTGTTCTTCCCCTCTTGCGGTAAGCATGATAATTGGCACCTGTGAGGTCATCCGAATTTCCCTGCACACCTGCCATCCATCTAGTTTAGGCATCATCACATCCAGGATAAGAAGTGCAATATCCTTGGTTTTGTAAAAAATATCCAGTGCTTCCTCTCCGTTACTGGCCTCAATCACACAGAAACCACTTTTCGTCAGGAAATCATTTACCAATTTACGCATCCTACTTTCATCATCCACTACCAATATCTTTGTTCTGTCCATTGAAACACCCCGTTTCTTCTCCTATATTTCAAGCAATTGTATCAGAAAACTATGTCTAAACTGTGTATTATCATTCCCAATTCTTAAGTTCTGCTTCCTTTTCCCTTAGCTGTTGTTCCCAGGTTGCATATTTATTCTGCAAATTTTTCTCGTAATTCAAAATGTTAGGATTCTCTGAATTCAGAGTAATAGCAAACATCGCAATGATTGCTATTATGAATGCAATATTCATAATAACAGAAAACTTAAATAGCTGTGGGTCTGCTTTCTTCTCTGTCTTTTTATTCTTTGGAATGGAAGCCTCCCTCCTTTTGTGTACCGTTTCCTCTCTCCAATCAGCGCCCGGAGCCAGGCTTTCTCCTGCCGGAATAGACTGGATCTGGTCTTTTGGTACATCAGGCTGATTCCACAAATATTCCTGAATCTTTCTTAAATATGCAATGCCCACCTGTCCTTGAAAAATCCCTTCGTCAATTGCCTTATTGTATATAGATAGAACACGAAGAGGATTGTCATATTCCATACGTTCCTGCATATAGTCTACCCGCTTTGATTCTAATTCTGCCAAAGCAGCCTCTTCCTTTGTGTAAAACGAAAAGCCATTTACTTCGTACTGTCTCATCTCTTACGCACCTTTTCCTGACAAGTTTGTGTATCACATAAATAAAAAAGTGTGCATCGCACACTTTGTATCGGGGAAATACTGGAGTAGAGGGGAGTCGAACCCCTGTCCAAAAGCCCATTCGCTGTACTTCTACTATCATAGTTCCTTGTTTTTGGGAGGCTCTCTCTCCCTTGTTCCCTTTCGAGAAAGTCAAGGAACAAACTTTCCCGTTTGGTAGCTTCATATTACGCCCACACAGGCAAAGCTTACTGCGTGTCGTTTCTCACATAGTCGATGCCCTAGCCTTGAGTGTGAGTGCCCAAGGTAGAACAGCTGCGATTAGGCAGCGATTGCTAATCTATTATCAGCGTTTAATTTAAGTTTGCGATTAACGTGTCGCAACGGATAGCTTCTCCAGTTTCAAAACCCCTGTCGAAACCTTTACTACCCCGAATTAAATAAAGTATATCATTTCTTCCGTTCTTGTCAATGCTCGAACAGATTTCTTATATATAGTATATGCCGGAAAAGAAATTCATACCATAAACTCTCGGTTTAGTACCCCCTGATGTTAAAGGTTCTTAATCTTAAATTCTCTTTCTGACTCTCTTCTGGCATCCTTCTTTGCAATCGTCTCTCTCTTGTCGTATAGTTTTTTACCCTTTGCCAAGCCCACCTCAACCTTTACCTTTCCCTTGTTGAAGTAAACCTGTAGTGGCACCAAGGTATACCCCTTCACAGTGATTTTACCGGCTATTTTATTGATTTCCGCCTTATGCATGAGAAGCTTTTTCACCCGAAGCGGGTCCTTGTTAAAAATATTCCCCTTTTCGTAGGGACTGACATGCATACCATAGACAAATACCTCCCCATCCTCAATCCGGATGAAGGATTCCTTGATGCTGCACTTGCCAAGCCTCATAGATTTGACTTCTGTACCGTGCAGAACAATCCCTGCCTCATAGGTTTCCTCTATAAAATAATCGTGATATGCCTTTTTATTATTGGCAACTAATTTTCTGCTGTCTTTATCTGTACTCATTCTATATTCCCTCCCAGGTGGAAATCAATTGTTTTCCTATAGATATCACAGTCATCTAATACCACTTTTACCTTCATGCCAAGCTTATATACTTTACCTGTCGCATCACCGATAAGCTCATAGGTTTCCTCATCAAAACGATAATAATCGTCTATCATATTGGTAACACGAACCAAGCCTTCCACAGTATTGGGAAGCTCCACATACAAGCCCCAGCCGGTGACAGAGCTGATGACTCCCTCAAACTCTTCCCCTATATATCGGCTCATATACTCTACTTTCTTAAGCTTTTCTGTCTCTCTTTCAGCATCGGCTGCCCTTCTTTCCAAGGAAGAGCTATCCTCCGCCACTTTGGGAAGGATTTCATTGTAATGCCTGATTTTCCGTTCGGTTAGATTTCCTCTTAAATGATCCTTTATAATTCTATGAATCTGCAGGTCCGGATATCGCCTAATGGGGGAAGTAAAATGACAATAGTGCTCACAAGCCAGTCCAAAATGCCCATTATTGATCACACTGTACTTAGCCTGCTTCATACTCCTTAGAACCAGACGACTGATCATTGCCTCCTCCGGTTTCCCATCAATCTTCTCCAATAGCTTCTGAAACTCCTTGGGATGGGCATTCTGGTCTGCACTTTTCAGATAATACCCCATATTCTTAAGCAAGGTGCGCAGTTTAATCAGTTTCTCACCTTCAGGCACGCCATGCACTCGATATACAAAGGGACTATCCAGCCAGAAAAAATGCGCTGCTATGGTTTCATTTGCAGCAAGCATAAAATCCTCAATCAGCTTGGTTGCCACATTTCTGTCATAGGGTTCAATCTTCTGTGGTTTACCATTTTTATCTAATACAATCTTACATTCCGGAAAATCAAAATCAATGGATCCCCTCTCCATTCGCTTGTGCCGAAGGATTGCAGCACAATCCACCATCTCTAGAAGCATGGGCAGAATATCGCTATATTTTACCCGTAATGATTCTGCCAATACCTTG
>CAMAHO010000204.1 GCA_945834545.1 uncultured Lachnospiraceae bacterium
ATTTTCAAAATTCATCTTCCAATTCGTCACCATTCCTAACTGATATGGTCCATGAATGGGCTTGGGAGGACAGAGAACACCAAGATGCTTCTCTTCCTCAAATAAATTCAGTATATTCTCCACATAGGTTTTATTCTTTAACACATTTTCGTAAGAGCAATAGGCAAAGCCTGCCCCAACCGTGCCGGGTTTTTCCTGGGTAACGCGCTTGTCGTGAATGAAGCAAATGATGTCATATTGCTCCATCAGTTCTCTTCCGGCAATGGTAATGGCTGCCACATCGCGGCCTCTGTTTTGAACCAGCTTCACCTCGATATGGTTGGGGTACTCCTTGAAAAATTCCAGTATCTCTTGTTTCTTCTGCTCTGTGGAGGTCGTCACGATGATATCCGCCTGAGCGGGCATACTGGAAATGTACTGCTTCATGTTGGGCAGCTCGTCGGTATAATAAATATGCATAAAGAGCGCTATTTTGTGCGTATCAAAATAGTCCCACGGCAGCGGCGCACTTACCTTTGAGGAAAGTGTATAATTCAAGTGCAGACTCTTGGCCAAATCTGCGTGATTCATGGTACGAAGGGCATTCTGCCAAATCATTTCTACATCATAGAGATGGTTGTCCTCTAAATAATGATATAACTCATAGGTGGCTTGTCCTGCCGTGGTCTCGAGAGTCTGTGCGTAATCATGGAAAAAGCCACGACGTTTGAATATAGGACATCTCTTCTCTGCGATCAGCTTCTTGGGACAGTACAGGATAGGATAATCCGACATTCCCTTCATATCCTCCACATCCACGGACACTGCCCAGGTATATCCCAGGTCAGAGAAATACCTGGTGAAATAGGATTCGTGAAGGCCTACGGAGTCTTCATACCCCTCCACCTTGCTCAGGTGCTCCTCCCAATAGCTGTGAAACTCTGCTGAGCGCAGAAGCCTCTGACGATATACCAAAAAGTGAGACTGTATATGCTCCGGCAGACAACCGTAAGGGTTTCTACCCGTAGGATCTGACTCCACCTGCTCGTGCTTCGTAATCCCCCAGAAATCCACCTCCATCCGGTCCATCTTATCGAAGGTTTCCCGGAAAGGATACACCGGTCCCATAATGGTGTGGTTCAGCATAATCAGCTCGTCAAAGCCTTCCACCTTGTCCCAACCAAAGAAATCCAGACCGGCCTTGTAAGCTCCTACATCCAGACCCTTATTTTCCCTGACCAGGATGTTTGGTGTGAACTCTTCAAACCTTTTGTGTCCCTGCTCTGTCAGCTTACCATTTACCACTACCACAAGCTCCTGCAGGTTCCGGCAAAGATCACGCAACAGGTAGGTTACATAGTCGTCTACTACTCCGTCTTTGTCATAAAAGAAATAGATACAGCCTCTGTTCATGCGTTACAAGCATTCCTTCCTATTCGAAAAATCGTACAAACCTTGCGTTTGCTTAACCTAAATATTGTACCACGCCTCCCCTAGTGCGTCAACCTAGTGGGGTGTCTTCTCCTGCTCCCTATTGTGGGGTGTCTTCTCCTGCTCCCTATACGGCCGCTCGCGCTTTCGCAGTAAGAGTCTTTCTTATTCTCCCTGATACTCCACATGGGGGCCTATGACTTTTCGTTTCCAGATCATGAGCTTGGTAAAAAGCTTCTTTGGTAGCAGGTGTTTGCATAGGAAACGCATCACAGGGTGCGGTTTCACCCCATCTACTACGCCACGTTGCATCAGGGTAAACTTCTGGTCAGTGACATAGATGCTTGCGTAGTCCATTAAATCCGTATACTCTATTTTGGCATACGTATCGGCCATGCCAACTGCCGCATAGTATCCGGCATCCTGAGCCAGAAAGGGATAGATTCTCTCTACAGCATGAGAAATGGTACCATCTGCAGGCAACGGCTCTGCTGTAAAATCATCGTACTTCCATTCCTTCGCATAGAGCTTCTTAATTGCCTTTGGTCGAAACCAAAAGCAGGAACCATAGGGTGCGATGGGAGGTTTATGCTCATCGATAGGAACATCAACCTGTAATTCTTGTAACAGCTCCAAAGTCTTTGGATAATTCTTTTCCCAATTATTGGCTAGGCTCAGAATATAAGCTCCGTGAACCGGCTTGGGAGGGCACAACACTCCAAGGTGCTTCTCCTGCTCAAACAGCCATAGCACATTCTCAACATAGTCTCTGTTTTTTAATGTATTCTCGTAGCAAACATAGGCAAAGCCTTCTCCTACAGAACCTGGGCTGGCTTGGGTAACCTTTTTATCGTGGATAAAGCAAATCAGGTCATACTGTTCCATGATTTCTCTTCCCGCAATGGTAAAAGCCGCCACATCCCTACCTCTGTTCTCCACTATTCGAATCTCTATGTGATTCGGATAATCCTTCAGAAACTCCAGTATTTCCTGCTTCTTCTCTTCTGTCTGGGTTGTCACAAAGAAATCCGCTTGAGAAGGCATGGAATCAATGTACTTTTTCATGTTAGGCAACTCATCTGTATAATAAATATGCATAAAGAGTGCCAATCTGTGGGTCTCATAATACCCCTCCGGCAACGGATGGGAGAGATTGGTGGGCAGGGTATAATTTAACTGCAGCTGCTTCGCCAAATCTACATGGTTCATGGTTCGAAGTGCATTCTGCCAAATCATCTCCGTATCGTAGAGATGGTTGTCCTCCAAATAGTGAAACAATTCATAGGTGGCCTGTCCCGCTGTAGTCTCCAGGAACTGAGAATATCGATGGAAGAAGGTTCGCCTCTTAAAGATGGGGCATCGCTTCTCTCGAATCATTTTCACCGGGCAGTATAGAACCGGATAGTCCGATAGATGCTTCATATCCTCCACATCCACAGAAACAGCCCACTTATAACCCAAATCGGAGAAAAACTTCGTAAAATAGGATTCATGCAGCCCTACAGAGTCCGAATAGGTTTTCACCTGAGAAAGGTGCTTTTCCCAATACTCATGAAACTCCTTGGAGCGCATCAGCCTTTGACGATACACCAGAAAATGGGACTGAATATGCTCCGGAAGGCAGCGATAGGGATTCTTTCCATAGGGATCCTTCTCGTTCATCTCGTGCTTTGTAATCCCCCAGAAATCCACCTCAAGCTTATCCATCTTATCAAAGGTTTCCTGAAAGGGATACACGGGGCCCATGATGGTATGGTTTAACATAATCAGCTCGTCAAAGCTCTCCACCTTATCCCAGCCAAAGAAGTCCAATCCGGCCTTGTAGGCTCCCACATCCAGCCCTTGATTTTCCCGCACAAGGATATTCTGTGTAAATTCTTCGAACCGCTTATGCCCCTCCTCTGTGAGTTTCCCATTTACCACCACCACCAATTCCTGCAGGTGCTTGGATAAATCTCGCAAAAGATAGGTCACATAATCATCCACTATGCCATCTCTATCGTAAAAAAAGTAAATACAACCTCTGTACATGGTAACTCTTTTCCTTC
>CAMAHO010000205.1 GCA_945834545.1 uncultured Lachnospiraceae bacterium
GGATAGATTTTCATTCATGTTCATAGCTAACTCCATTCGTGGTTATCGGGGGACATCGGGGAATACATGATACCTACGGATTGCTACGCACTATGTGCTCTCGCAATCCTACAAAATATTCGCATATCGTGGGACTGCGTCCCACTTTTATGCTCATATTTTGTGCGGTTTCCAAGGTCCAACATGCGCCCTTGAGCAAGCTCAAGCGCATGTTGGACTTTGGAAACCTGGTATCATGTAGTATATCATATAAAAAAGAGTTGACAAATAGAAAATGGGTGATTATAATCGGCAACATAAAGAAAAAACCGTTAAGGAAGAGTAGTAGACAGCTTTACGAATCCGAAGAGAGCCTCAGGTGGTGGGATTGAGGTGAGGAGTGGCTGATTGAATGGACTTCTGAGGGCAGCTTGAAAAGCGATGGCTTAGTAGACGCTGACGGGATTCCAGCCCGTTATCAAGTGGATTTGCGTGATGGCGCAAAGAGCGAGTGGATGTTTTTACATCAATTTGGGTGGTATCGCAGGAGAATCGAGCTCTTGTCCCATGGAGTATGGGATAGGAGTTTTTTTATTGCAGACAACCCTATCCACTTTTTCCATCAAATAGAAAATTTGATATAGCCCAAAGGGCGGAAAGAGGTTTATTATGAAGAAGAGAGTATTGAAGAAGATTGCGGCAGTTACAATGGCACTTGCTATGATGGTGGGCTTTACCGGATGCGGTAGTGAAGAGGCGGCATCAAACGATGCTACCATTAAGGTGGGGCTTTGCAACTATGTGGATGATGCCTCCTTAAATCAGATTTGCGACAATATCCAGAGCCAGTTAAAGACTTTGGGAGAGCAAAACGGGGTCACCTTTGAGGTGAAATATGATAACTGCAATGCAGACAGTGCGGTGCTAAATCAGATTATTGCGAATTTTATCGCTGATGATGTAGACCTTATGATTGGCGTGGCTACTCCGGTAGCAATGGCTATGCAGGCGGCAACAGAGGAAAACCAGATTCCGGTTATCTTCTCAGCGGTTTCCGATCCTTTGGGAGTGTCCCTTGTAGATTCCCTGGAGGTGCCCGGAGGAAACATCACCGGTACCTCAGATTATCTGGATACAGCATCGGTGATGAACTTAATCTTTGCGGCAAATCCGGAAACAAAGAAAATCGGTTTTCTGTATGACCAGGGGCAGGATGCCTCCACAGCTCCCATTGCAGCAGCTAAGAAGTATCTGGAGGACAAGGGCGTGGAATATGTAGAACGCACCGGAACCACCACAGATGAAGTCATGCTGGCAGCAGATGCTTTGATTGCAGACGGTGTGGATGCTGTGTTTACACCTACTGACAACACGATTATGACGGCTGAGCTTTCCATCTATGAGAAATTCGCTGAGGCAAAGATTCCCCACTATACCGGAGCAGACTCCTTTGCATTAAACGGTGCTTTTCTGGGATATGGTGTAGATTATGCAAATCTGGGTGTAGAGACAGCAAACATGGTTGCCAAGGTGCTGCTTGACAAGGTGGAGCCCGGCAAGCTTGCAGTCATGACCTTTGACAATGGTACAGCTACAATCAACACGGAAACCTGTGCAGCCATTGGGTACGATTTAGAGGAAATCAAGAACACCTTTGCTCCTCTTTGCACTAAGGTGAATGAGATTGTGACAGCAGAAAGCTTTGAATAAGTATTTGAGTATGTAAGTTGGAGGTTTGTATGAGTATTTCGGTAGCCCTTTCCCTAGGCCAGACGGCATTAGAATTAGGACTGATTTGTTCCCTGACGGTGTTAGCATTGTTTTTGAGCTATTCCATGTTGAATGTTTGTGACTTGTCCACAGATGGCTGCTTTACCTTAGGAGCCAGTGTGGGCGCAGTGATAGCAGTAGCGGGGCATCCTTATTTGGCCATTTTGGCTGCCATGCTGGCAGGCATTTGCTCCGGCTTTGTCACTGCCTTCCTGCAGACAAAAATGGGCGTGGACAGCCTGCTCGCCGGTATCATTGTGAACACAGCCTTGTATTCTGTGAATATTGCCGTTATGGGAGGGGCTTCCCTGATAAATCTGAATAAAACAGAAACCATTTTTACTAAGGTAAAGGGGGTTTTAAAGGGCACCTTTCTGGAGAAGGGTTCTGTCCTGCTGGTAGCTTTTGTAGCGGTTGCGCTGGTAGTTTTGTTTCTCACCTTGTTCCTTCGGACCAGGCTGGGGCTGGCTATTCGCGCCACGGGTAACAACCCGGATATGGTGCGCAGCTCCTCCATCAATCCGGTCATGACCACGATTATCGGACTTTGTGTGGCAAATGCCTTCACCGCCTTAAGCGGCTGTCTTTTGTCCCAGTCCCAGAAATCTACGGATATCAACATCGGTACCGGTATGGTTACAATTGCTCTGGCTTCCTTGCTCATTGGAGGAACTTTTCTGGGAAAGGGCAGCATATTCAAGAGAGCCTGCGGCGTTGTGCTGGGGGCTGTGATATTCCGTCTGGTGTATATGGTTGCCCTTCGTCTCAATATGCCAGCCTTTATGCTGAAACTGGTATCTTCGGTGATTGTAGTACTGACGATTTCAGGTCCTTATTTAAAACAAAGATGGCCTGAAATGAGGCGTACTATGAAAGGGGGAAAGAAGAATGCTTAGATTAGAACACATTTCAAAAACCTTTCACGCCGGTACCATGGATGAAAAGAAGGCTCTTCAGGACATCAGCTTTACTTTGAAAGAAGGCGACTTTGTCACCATTATCGGTTCTAACGGAGCCGGCAAGTCCACTCTTTTTAATGCAATCTGCGGGGATTTTCTCACAGATGAAGGGAAGATTTTCCTGGATGAAAAAGAAATCACCTTTTTGCCCTCCCATCAGAGAGCCAAGGAGATTGGACGATTATTTCAGGACCCTATGCGAGGCAGTGCGCCGGGAATGAGCATCGAGGAGAATCTGGCCCTGGCCTCCGGAAAGGGCGGCTGGCTTTCCTCTGTCAGCAAGGCCGAGAGAAAGGCCTTCAGAGAGCAGCTTGCTTTGCTTGGCATGGGGCTTGAGGACCGTATGAAACAGCCTGTGGGTCTGTTGTCCGGCGGACAAAGACAGGCTTTGACACTGATGATGGCAACCTTAAATGTACCCAAGGTGCTGATCCTGGATGAGCATACCGCAGCCTTAGACCCGGCTACAGCTGACAAGGTGCTTAAGATTACCAAGGAGGTTGTAGCCAAGCACAATATCACAACCTTGATGGTAACGCACAATATGCAAAATGCTTTAGATTTAGGAAATCGCACCTTTATGATGGACAGCGGCCGCATTGTCATGGATGTGTCCGGTGAGGAACGAAAAGGCATGACTGTGGCAGATTTATTGGAGCGATTCAAAAAGGGCGTTGGAAAAGAGTTGGATAATGACAGGATGTTGTTGCATTAGGGACGGGGTT
>CAMAHO010000206.1 GCA_945834545.1 uncultured Lachnospiraceae bacterium
ACCCTCAGCTACAAAGCAGAAAAAACCAATGTCTATGAAGAATTTGACCGTGAGGGTAAGAAATTTAAGACCAACAAGGACGACTATACTTTCTACGAGGATGACAAGGGGAATGTTTACTGCTATGATGCTACCGGAGCACCGGTTATCAACCAGTTTGCCTGCGACGGTGAGTACACCTATTACTTCCAGGCAGACAGAACTGCTATGAAGGATCGCTTGACCTATCATCCGGATGGAGTGCATGTCATTTACTTTGATCAGTACGGACATGAAGTGTTCAGCGACTATGCAAATGTAAAGAAGACCATTTCAGGAGATGCAGTGAATGATTATTGCTTCTTCAATGTCTACGGTTATCTCTATGTGGATGTTTTGACCTGGGATAAGAACGGTGAAGAACTTCTGTATGCTAATCCTTATGGTGTATTGGAGCGCAACGGTTGGTTCCAGTTCTCAAACAATGTTATCTGGGCAGACGGTACACCTTGTGATGGCATTGCCGGACAGTACGGATACGGGCAGGAGAGCGGTTATCTGCTTAGAAATAAGAGCACCAAAGACTGGAATGGTAACCCCGTTTACTTACAAGGAAATGGTGTAGCAAAGTGGTAACACCTTGAAAATACTCTTTGCCACTGGAATGATACATAAAATGGAATCCGGAACTCCTCAGACAACAGTATGTTGTTTGAGGAGTTTTTAATCGTTCCGATTCTCACACAAAGCCGGATGGTAGGTTGCCTGACCTTCCATATTTTGCTATAATGACAACGCTGAAGAGAAATAACAGCAAATTCAAACTGCTATAGAAGGATGGGGGAGACGATGAGAGCTTTGCAGCAATCAAACAAAGAGAGCATTAGGACAACACAAATCCGCGGCATAGTGAGTTTTTGGATTTTATTATTCATGGTGTTGAGCATTCGACCGGACACAGCAAGAGCCGAAAATGGGAGTGCTCTCCTAGGGGAACCACAAGCGAATAAACTGGCAAGTGTAGAAAGTTATCCCATTGAGATTACTGGGGATGCCACTACAAACTTTTCTCTGAAATGGACTTACTGTGCAGACACTCCGCAGGTGGTTACCTTTTTTGACCAGAAAGGGTACCTGAATGTGGCATATGTAGACGGAGAACAGTTAAAGATTCAGCGTTATCAGGCAGACATGAAACTTGTAGATGCGATTTCGATTCCAAAGAGATACCCCTTGTTTGGCAATGTAATCTGTGATGATGCCGGAAATTATTACGTGGTATGGGCCCAGGTAGATGTGGAATCCATCAAATGCGTGACCATGTGTGTCTCAAAATATAATTATCAGGGCGTCCTGCTTGCAGAAAGCACTTATAAAGGAGACGAAACCTGGGACAGTTATTGGGGAACGCAAGAGCCTTTTCGAGCAGGCAACTGTAGCATGGCCATAAATCGAGGGGTTTTAGCGGTCAATTATGGCAGAAACATGTACAATGGACATCAGTCCAATTACATTCTCTACATAGATTGTGCCACTATGAACAAACTCTCAGGGAACATTGCCTATTGCAGCCACTCCTTTGACCAGCGCATGGTAGCCACAACAGATGGAGGTTTTTTGGCTCTCAATCACGGGGATGCCTATTCTCGAAGCTTCGAAATTACAAAGATAGATGCCCGGAGAGTGCACGAAGGGGCTCTAGGTAACTTCCACTTTAGAGAAGGTGCGAACAGAGACCATGGCTACAATGAAACCTACGCACAGCTTGGCAGTATCGTGGAAACTCCCAATGCCTATGTTTTTTGCGGAAGCTCAGAAAAAACACTGTCCTTGGATGTGGCTCCTACCAATCAGTATTATACAGGGCACAGTGAGTCTAGAAATCTGTTTGTTCAGGTTCTAAAGAAGAACTTCTGGGAGTATGAGGGGAAGGAGCAGTACAAGGTAGCCGGTGAAAGCCGTATTCCTGTGGGAGAGAAACCTGCTTCTGCAAATACGGAATTATTCCTTCAAGGGACAGAACGGGATGAAGGTGTCCTATGGCTGACCAATTACAGCAATGAGTACTATGTTGCCAATCCCAAGATTGTTGGTTTGACGGAAGGTCGCTTTGCTGTGTTGTGGGAAAAACGGGCTTATGGTAATCTGGAACAGGTAGATAGCTATTACGCTGTTATGGATGAGAACGGAGCTGTTGTCGTTGCACCGCTCATTATGCTGGATATGCGCCTGGCGGGCAATATTGACCCTGTGTTTAGAAATGGCAGGATTTATTGGACCACCAAGGATGTGAATGGTTCCTATATTCATAGTTTAGACCCATTTGCCGCGCCAAAGGACTGGATCAAGGCAACCCAGATTATACTTCCGGAAAAAATATATCTGGCACAAGGACGGCCTGTCAATCTGAATGCCACAATCTATCCAGAAAACGCCTCCTCTAAAAAACTAACTTATGCATCCTCCAACGATTATGTTTCTGTAGATGCAGATGGCAATCTGGAGGTGTATGGCCATGCAGATGCAGAGATAAAAGTTACCGCAGAAAAGGGTACCGTTATAGCCACCTGCAAGGTAATTTGTGTGGATTTTGAGGCATATCAGCCGCAAATCATAGCGGGACAACAGGGAGAGATGTTTGTGAATTGGAAGGTTTCGGACAAGGATTATACCCCTAAATTTGAGGTGGTGGTGTCCGATGGAAGCATTTTATCGGCTGTGCCCGGTGCAGACTATAAAAGTATAAAGCTTGAGGGCAAAAAGAAGGGGGAGGCTACAGTCACAATCAAGGTGGCTGAGCCTGAAATAACAAAGACGGTAACTGTCACAGTGACCAACCCGTTGAAATACATAGGCTTTTTAACGGCTACAGACCACGGTTCCCAAACATGGTATCGGTGGCAGAACCTCAATGAGGAAATAGGAAAATTTCCGGAAGTTACCAGAGAGGGATACACCCTTGATGGTTGGTATACAGAAGAAACAGGGGGAACCAAAGTAACGGAGAAGACTATCCTAAAAGATGAATACACTATGTTTTACGCCCACTGGATTAAGAATGGGGCAGGCCAGGAAGGTACTACAGAAAATAACCCTGACAATAAACCGGATAGCTCCCAGGAGAACAAACCGGGTAATTCCTCGGATAACTCACAGGGAAATACATCCGGTCTGACACCTGAGAATAACTACGACAACGACTATCGATTCACTATACCGGTTTCCCAGGCAGGAACCAAGGTAGCTACTTATCAAGGTTGCAATTTCTATGAAGATGGTAGCGGCAACAAGCGTTGCTACAAGGATAACGGCGTTCCTATCATCAACGAGTTCAAATGTGACGGCACCTATACCTATTACTTCCAAATGGACGGTACCTGTATGAAAAGCCGTCTGACCTATCATCCCGATGGAGAGCATGTCATCTACCTGGATGAAAACGGACACG
>CAMAHO010000207.1 GCA_945834545.1 uncultured Lachnospiraceae bacterium
ATTCCTGAAAACATAAAGGATTTCATTCAGTCTGAAAAGGATTTGGCTGTATTAAACCAGTTGCTGAAAAAAGCCGCAAAATGTAAGACAATTGAGGAATTTAAAGATTTTCTTTGAACATGACTGAGAGATTAGATTGGGAGCGGTCAGAAGAATCGTTTAGTCTCTTTGGGGTCAGCCAACCCCAGTATACATAGGAGTACTCCATAACCTCTTGTTTATGATACTCATCATAGGTAAAACGACGATCCAAAAAAGAATACTGAGGTGGGAAGTATGCAACATTCTGAATAACTAAGACAATGAGTAGGACTGCATTCAGAAATAGCGAAACCGGCAGCAGAAGTCTTCTTCTTTTTTTGGAACATCCTGACGGGTTAGGCATTGTATCCGTCGAGAGGAAGGCTTCAACATGGCTTTCTTCATCAGTCGGAGAAGAAGCTGCTTTGGTGGATGAAGGGTCGCAATAGAACGAATCTTCGGGAATCTGGAACAGTTCGGACATAGCTTTCAGGGACTCATCATCAATGATACCTCTGCCATTTTCCCATCGGCTTATGCTTGATTGTTTCACAAAAAGTTTTTCAGACAACTCAACCTGACTCAGATGATTTTGTTTGCGCAAATTTCGAATAAGTCTTCCATTAATCTTATGCATAGCAGAATCTCCAATCAACTTCACATTATTAAATAATATTATAGGCATCAAGAATAGAGATGGCAATACAGTTGATAGAATTTGAATAATATGCGCCAGCTGAATATTATTCAGATTATTCAAATGCGATATGCATAAGTAAATAAATATACACATTTGGTATATATACTTGACCAGCTTATAAATGAACTTTATATTATGTTTATTATGTACATGAGAAAACAAAATTAGATGTTGGTTATGTGCACATGGGAACATCGTGTACGATTATAAGGCCTATAAGTAAATAGGAGTTAAGTATTTATGTATTCTATTTTGGGTTGAAGGGTAGCAGTATGAAAAAGATTTTTTTAGTGGCAATGAGTATATTTCTTCTCCTGGTTATATGTGGGTGCGGTAAGAACCTGGTAGATGCAGATGAGCAGTCTAATGTTGAGGAAACCAAGGAAGAGGAGGTTTCCATTGACAGAACATTGTATCATTGGAAAACATCTGAGTGGATTGAGCCTCAGGTGACAGATTCGAAAGAGCGTATCTATATCGATTCCTACTCGGAAGGTCTCATTGATTATGGGGAGCCTGAGGCAAATAGGCTGGTTCCCTATCTGGATGTATGCACGGAAGGCAGTCTGTTTTATGTGCTGGACAAGAGAGAGGATTCTGTGGGAGAGGGAAGCAGCTACTATGTGGATTGCTATGATGCTGAGGCGGGAAAGTGTACCTCTGTCGCATACTCGCTAGAGGAGCTTGAGGGGGAAAACGAAACAGGCGTGAGCATAGCATTTCAACTGGGAGTGGTGCATAAGGAGGAGTATCTTGTTCTCAGGCAGAAGCTACAGGACGCTGTACTTATAGGACTGGAGGCTGTTCACCTGGGAAAGGACGGGTCGATTAGAAAGTGCGTGAACTTATATGAAGGCATGAAAGAAGCTCAGGTGTATCGGGCAGAAAAGAATTCCATGAAAATCATGGTGGATAAAGAGGGACATTATTATCTCACATATTTGGAACATATCATAGTGCTGGGGGAGAATGGGGAATTACAGGCCTGTATCGGTCCGAAAGAAAATTGGGAACAGGACTACCAATATATGTCTAACAAGCTTCTCCCAGACCCGGATGGTGAAGTACTGGTATTGACCTATTATCAAAAGAAAAGCGGTGGGGATACCACAAAAAAGGACCTGGGTGAGGCGTGCAGAATCGATATAGAGGGGCAGCAGCTGGTTAAGGTGGCTCATACCGGCATGGAAATGTCAAATGCCTGCTTCTCAGAGGATGGATATATCTACTTTACAAAAACAGACGGCGTGTACCGTTGGGATTTGTACACAGGTCAGGCAAGTCTGGTATTTGATGTAAAAGGGGAGGGAATTTCCGAAAATGCCGGCATGACAAGAATTGCTCTAGGAGAGGATGGAAAGGTCTGCTTGTATCTTCTCAGAAGTCCCATTGAAATGTGTACCTTGTCTAGGGAGAAGCCTACCGCTCAAGGTGTAATCAAAATTGTGAGCCTGATGGATAATCCCGGAGAATTGAAGGCTGCTGTAGCCGTGTATTCAAGAAGGCACCCCAACGAGCAGATTACATTGGAGATTCAAGGGGAAGATGAGGAAAGTGAGCGTACCCGATTGATGGCAGAGCTGGTTTCCGGAAATGGGCCGGAGGCTATGTATGTGTCTAAAACGGATATGGAAATTCTATACGAGAAGGGATTGCTAATGGACCTTTCCGAGTTTCTCACGCAGGAAACCAGGCAGGCCGTCTTCCCGGGAGTTCTTCAGTGCGGTCAGATAGATGGCAAACAGATGGGCTTTCCCATGAGTGCAAAGCTTTCTGCAATGCTGGTGAATAAAAACCTGTGGAACCAGGACGGATGGAACATTCATGATATTCTGACTCTTGTGAAGCAGCAGAAGCTCCCTAATCTGGAAACCTTGATTGGTGTCAGTGCCACAGCTGCAAAACACGGGTTTGGAAAAATGGGGATGCTGCAGGCACTTCTGCTGGAGGATTTGGAGAATTCCGGATTTGTGGATATGACAAACAGGAGCTGTTGCTTTGACAGTGAGGAGTTTTTGGCAGTGTTGGAGATGATAGAAGGGTACGGTAAGCTGAATTTTCTTGATAGCCCCGGGGAGCTGATGGAACAGGGAAAAATGCTTGCTTATGTAGGAGATGTGAGCAGTGCGGACCTGTTTTCCCAGGAGATGTCTGAGCTTGGAACAGACTATCAATGCGTAGGTTTTCCTACCAATAACGGAAGCGGCTGTTATTGGGATTGTGACTACTATTTGGTGGTGAATAAAGCTGCAAATTGCCAGGAGACAATAGAGAAGCTGATAGAGTATATATATAGCTTCAATTACCAACTAAAACAGAATTCGCCCATTCGGAGCGATGTCTACGATCGGGTGGAGCCGGACACAAATGGCACCGGTTACTGCAGGCTGTATCAGGGGGACGGCGTTTACAAGATGCTTCGGTCGAAACCGGATGGAAGCTCCTGGATGCCCCAATACAAGGAGCTTGCAGCAAAAAGCAGACCGCGCTCTCATAAAACAGATGAAATAGCAGAGATGATCCGACAGGAAGCAGAGGCTCTTTTCGAGGGGGATAAGGATGCCCGCACTGTCGCAGAAACCATTCAGAACAGGGTAAATTTATATTTGCGGGAGAATAGTTAGGGAACGGAACAAAAGCAGATGTATCTGAAAAAATGTTGGATTTCTTTGAGATGCTAAAG
>CAMAHO010000208.1 GCA_945834545.1 uncultured Lachnospiraceae bacterium
AGCGTTCGACACGATGTCGAACGCAGTCGCCACTGAGCCAGGACGGCGAATTGGCAACAGTCTCGTGCGGTAATCACTACAGAAATCAAAGTATTTAGAAAAACAAGTATTTGTAGCGTGATTGAGAAGATAACTTTGGAGGGCTTTTCTGTTTTCTTTCATAACCTAATCGCAGGAGGACCACCGGGGACACTAAAAAAACCGGAAATTACCGTCCCCAGGACCACCAAGACCCCCAGGACCCCCAGACTACCGAGCCCACCGGGGCTCCTCCCGTCAGCCTTCTCGCACCATCTCCTTCTTGAGCTGTTTCATAATCTTCTTTTCCAGCCGGGATATGTAGGATTGTGAGATTCCAAGGAAATTGGCTACCTCCTTCTGGGTCATCTCCTGTTCGTCCCCACGCCCGATTCCAAAGCGAAGGCTGATGATGGTTTTCTCACGTTCTGAAAGTTTCTCAATAGCGCCAAATAACAGCTTTTTTTCTGCCTCATTCTCCAAGTCTCTGCTGATGATGTCCTCGTCTGTCCCTAAGATATCTGACAGCAAAAGCTCGTTGCCATCCCAGTCCACATTCAAAGGTTCATCAATGGAAACCTCAAGCCGGGTCTTGCTGTTTCTGCGAAGATACATCAGGATTTCATTTTCGATACATCTTGAGGCATAGGTTGCCAGCTTTATCTTTTTGCTGGGCTCATAGGTATTGATGGCTTTGATGAGGCCTATGGTGCCGATGGAAATCAAATCCTCCACCCCTACACCAGTATTGTCAAAGCGTTTCGCAATATATACCACCAGCCTCAGATTATGCTCTATCAAGGAGGACTTCGCCTGCTCATCCCCCTGCATCAGCCTTGCTAACATGGCGTTTTCTGTTTCGGCATCAAAGGGAGCCGGCAAGATATCGCTGCCCCCAATATAATAGATACATTTGGCAAATTTATTTTCCTTCGCCTCCCTCCCTTTTTCCCAATCTCTCAATCCTCCTGGCAACATAAAACGAAAAAACATACCCATCCTCCTTACTTTTCTGCTAATAAACTTGATAGAATAACAAATTCCCCCTCCTGTCTCTGAGGGGAGACTGCTACCAAAACATCCTCATATTTCTTCTCCAATCCATTGGAAATAATGGACATCTTATGTACCAGATACCCCATGAGAATTCCGTTGCCTGTGCCTATGGTCTTGTAGGGTACCACAAAGCCCTTCCCCTTCATCAGCTGCCTTTTGGCCTCCTCGTTGTTCGTGACAAGCACATTCACCCCCTTTTTGGAGAAGGGCTCCACCAGGGTGTTGCCGGTATCGACAAAGCCCTCAAATTGAAAGCTCTTCTCCTCCAAATATAGCTCCACCTGCACCTGGGAGTGCTGCCTCCAATATCGATACCAGGTAAGTCCTGCCAGACCCATGATGCCAAGCAAAATAGCACTATAACCAATTCCCAACAGGACAACCAGGTTTTTCAAAAATAATAAGGCCGCTCCAAAGAAAATCGTATAAACACAATAATATTTGCATAAGTACTGCAGTCCCTGGAGTTGTCTTATGGGATACGCTGCCGCCAGCATAATGAGTGGATTCACCAAAAGCAGCAACAACCCCTTCATACATGAGGGCATTGCCAATACGACAGTAAGCATAGTGCACACGGTTCCCAGGAAAGCTGCGGTAAGCCTTCGAACCCTTCCTGAAATATGGCTCAGCTTCTGATTGATGGCTTTCAGAACAAACCAGTTATACAGAAAAATCAGGCCTGATAATACATCTGCGTATACTTCATATTTCACCTGAACCTCACCTCTTTTCTCATAGGAATATACTAAATCCCGGACCTCAAAAAGATTGTCAAATTTAGGATATGAATTCAAATTTTTCGGACTGTTTTCGGACAAAAAAAGAACACAGGCAAATTACCTGTGTTCAATAAGTACATTCTTATTTATTATTCTTAGGAATAAAATCCGGAATCTTTAAGGTTCTCTCCTTGATATTGGAGGTCAATGTGGGAGTTCTCTGGATACCGGGGAAATAATCCGGTCCGGTAGACTTTGTACCGCTGGCAGCACTCACTCCCGAGGAAACTCCTGCGCTTGTGCCATATCCTAAGCCGATAGGCGGTGTATTCAGATTGGCTTGTCCACCCTTCAACCCAGTTCCACGATTTCCGTTCTGCTGTGCCTCCTCCAAGCCGGTGGCAATCACTGTGATATAACAGGTGTCAGGCTGGCTATGATCCTCCATAGCACCGAAGATGATGTTTGCATCCTCTCCTGTCAAATCCTGTACATATCCTGCAGCCTCACTGGCATCGCTCAAGGAAATATCGCCAGAAATACGCAAGATAACATGGGTAGCACCGGAAATGGTGGTCTCCAACAACGGACTCTGTACTGCGGCCTTAACTGCCTCAAGAGCCTTGTCATCACCCTTTCCTTCTCCGATACCGATATGGGCAATACCCTTGTCCTTCATAACGGTTTGAATATCTGCAAAGTCCAGATTAATGCTGGCATGGGCATGAATCAAATCCGTGATACCCCGTACTGCCTGCTGTAATACCTCATCCGCCTTCTTTAAGGCCTCTGTCATCGTGGTTCTTTTATCCACAATCTGCAACAGCTTTTCGTTGGGAATGACAATCAGAGTGTCTACATTCTCCTTGATATGGTCAATGCCGGCCAAAGCATTCTTCATTCTGGGTCTTCCCTCAAAGCCGAAGGGCTTGGTAACAACGCCTACTGTAAGTATTCCCATCTCCTTAGCTGCCTTTGCGACAACGGGAGCTGCACCGGTACCGGTACCACCACCCATACCACAGGTGACAAAAACCATATCTGCCCCCTGAAGTGCCTGAGTAATCTTCTCAATGCTTTCCTCAGCTGCCTTTTCGCCTACCTCAGGCTTAGCGCCTGCGCCCAGACCCTTTGTAAGCTTTTCGCCAATCTGGATACGCTTGGTAGCCTTACACAAATCCAGTGCTTGTTTATCTGTATTGATACCGATAAAATCTACACCGTTAATTTTCTCATCTATCATTCTATTAATCGCATTATTACCAGCTCCACCTACACCGATAACAATAATCTTTGCATCCGAAATCTCTGTATCTCTATTAATCTCTATCAAGGATTGACCCTCCTTCTCCCACTTTCACGCATATATTTTAATATATAATTATTTTTTCAATTTTTCAATAGTTTCATGAAACTTTGTGAAACATTTTTTATTAACAGTTCAGCCATATCAGGAGTCACCTCCAAATTATGCTCGCATAAATTTGGAGGTAACTCCTGGTATGGGCTAAGCGCCATTCAATGAGCAAAGTTAGCTGCGTAGCAGCGAGAAAGCACCGTAGGTGCGACTTTG